>JAQXZM010000106.1 GCA_029227215.1 Bifidobacteriaceae bacterium
AGTCAGGAAGCACAGTTCATCTCGCGCGCAGGCCGCCTCGCCGGCCCGCAGATGCGCTACATCATGCCTCAGTTCCAGGAGCGCACGCCGTACGGTTTCAAGACGACCGACGCGTACTCCAAGCTGTTCGAGGACCGCATCATCTTCCTCGGGGTGCAGGTGGACGACGCGTCCGCCGATGACATCATGGCCCAGCTGCTCGTGCTCGAAAGCCAGGACCCGGACCGTGACGTGATGATGTACATCAACTCGCCTGGCGGCTCCATGACCGCCATGACCGCCGTGTACGACACGATGCAGTACATCAAGCCCGACGTTCAGACCGTGTGCCTGGGCCAGGCGGCGTCCGCCGCCGCCGTGCTGCTCGCCGCCGGTGCGAAGGGCAAGCGCCTCATGCTGCCCAATGCGCGCGTGCTCATCCACCAGCCCGCCATGCAGCAGGACTTCGGCAAGGCCACGCAGATCGAGATCGAGGCCAACGAGATGCTGCGCATGCGCACGTGGCTCGAGGAGACCCTCGCCAAGCACACCGGCCAGGACGTCGAGAAGGTCCGCAAAGACATCGAGACCGACAAGATCCTCACCGCGCCGCAGGCGAAGGACTACGGCATCGTCGACGAAGTGCTCGCCAACCGCGAGTAGCGGGCGGCGGAACCGTGCGGCGCATCGAGGCGAAACGCTTGTGCGATGCGCCGCACGGGCGAGTAGCAAAGCGGTAAGCAATGGCAAAGATCGTCACCTACGGGGATGACGTACCCCGGTGCAGCTTCTGCGGCAAGACGGAGCACGAGGTGAGCAAGCTCATCACGGGCCCCGGCGTCGCCATCTGCGAGGAATGCATCGCACTGTGCGTCGACATCATCTCCGACGAGAAACGCAAGGACGCGAGCCCGGCACGGCTGCGCCTGGTGTCGCCCAGCCATATCTGCGAGTACCTCGACCGGTACGTGATAGGGCAGCAGGACGCCAAGCGCGCCCTTGCGGTGGCGGTCTACAACCATTACAAGCGCGTCAACATCGAGATGGCCGACGAGGCGCGCGAACTCGAGGAACGCCGTGCCGGGGCGCCCGTGTTCGGCGAACGCGACGCGGATGACCTGCGCGGCGTGAAGGTCGCCAAGTCCAACATCCTCATGATCGGCCCCACCGGCACGGGCAAGACCTACCTGGCGTCCACGCTCGCCAAGGTCATGAACGTGCCTTTTGCCATCGTCGACGCCACCACCCTCACCGAGGCGGGTTACGTGGGCGACGACGTGGAGACCGTGCTCCAGCGGCTCATCGAGGCCGCGGATGGCGACGTGCAGCGCGCCGAGCGCGGCATCATCTACATCGACGAGATCGACAAGATCGCGCGCAAGACCGGAGAGAACACATCCATCACGCGCGATGTCTCCGGCGAAGGCGTGCAGCAGGCGCTGCTCAAGATTGTCGAGGGCACGGTGGCTACGGTGCCGATGGAAGGCACCCGCAAGCACCGCGAGCAGGAGCAGGTCAAGATCGACACGCGCAACATCTTGTTCATCTGCGGCGGCGCTTTCGTGGGCCTCGAAGACATCGTGCGCACCCGCATGGGGCGCCGGTTCACCGGTTTCGGCGCCGACTGGACCAACCAGGACATGCCATCCGACGACATCCTCTCGCGCGTGACCGCCGACGATCTGGAACAGTTCGGCCTGCTGCCCGAATTCATCGGGCGCCTGCCCGTCGTCACCACGCTTCATGGGCTCGACGCCATCGATCTGGCGCGCGTGCTCGCCGAGCCGCGCAACTGCCTGGTGCGCCAGTACCGCAAGCTTTTCGCCGCGGAATCCGTCAAACTCACGTTCACCAAGGAGGCGATCGCGCAGATCGCCCAGACCGCGCTCGACCGCGGCACCGGTGCGCGCGGCCTGCGATCCATCATGGAGCAGGTGCTTCAGGAGCCGATGTTCGAGATTCCCGACCGCACCGATGTCGCCGAGGTCATCGTGACCCAGGCGGCGGTGCAGGGCACGGAGAAGCCACGCTATGTGCTGCGCGATGAGCAATCCCCGGTCGCCATCCCGCAGCAGCGGCAGCAGCAGCCGGTGCCTGACGCGCCCATGCTCGCATTGGCCGGGGCCGGGCTGGATTCACCAGGTGAGGGCTTTGACGGAACCGATGGCCGTGCCGAGGACGTGCGGACCGCTGACAACGGCGACCCCACGCCAGGCGAAATCGCCGCCTAAGTCCCGGGCTGTGGCTGTCTCGCAGTCAGCGTACGACTTCGGGTTGAGCTTGGGGTTGTGTACAGCATTGTTGCGGATTTTGGACAGAACGCTGGCCGCAATGCCAAGCTGGGCGATTCTGTTACCCGCGAGCTTGGGGTTATGGCCGCCATTCCTTCGTTTTATGGCCTGGATGATGGCCTTAATGCCAAGCTGCGCGTGATGATGCACACCATGACCCGTGCATTCGATTGTGGAATGGGAGTAGATTGGGTCTGTTGCCCAACGGGTTCCTTGGTTACACTGTGTTGCTGACCTAGCAACAGGAGGAACCTGGTGATCAACAAGAGACTCGTCGCCGCCGTGCCCGGCGCGCGACGGTATGTGATAGCGGACGCAGCCTTGCAATGGCTCGCCCTCGTGGCGCAGATTGCGATGATGAGCGTGATCAGCCTGTGCATCGCGCACATCGTGCACACGGGATGGAATAGCGTGGGAGGTGCCGCCGGCGGCGACACACAGGCGATGCGTCGCGTGGCATGGGCCATCGGCATGAGCGTGCTGCTCGCCATCGTCTCCGCCGTGTGCATGGCGGCGGCGTCCCGCATGGGGCACCGCGCCGCGAGCATGGCGAAGGCGACGCTGCGCACGGCACTGTTCGGCAAGCTGCTCGCCCTTGGCCCCGCCTACGACCAGAAGGTCGGCTCCGCCGAGGCGGTGCAGATGTCGGTGGAGGGCGTGGACCAGATGGACGCCTACTTCGCCGGCTACCTGCCGCAGTTCCTCTACGCGATGGCGGCCCCCATCACGCTGTTCGCCTACATGTGCACGTTCAGCCCGCTCGCCGCCATCGTGCTGCTCGTCGGCGTGCCGCTCATCCCCATCATCATCGCCCTGGTGCAGACCATCGCCAAGCGCATCGTGTCGAAATACTGGACGTCGTTCACCTCCCTGGGCGACTCGTTCCTCGAGAGCCTGCAGGGCCTTACCACCCTCATTGTCTACGGCGCCGACGGGCGCCGCCACGAGCAGATGGACAAGGACGCCGAGGACTTCCGCCGCGCCACGATGCGCATGCTCACGATGCAGCTCAATTCCATCGCCGTGATGGACCTCGTCGCCTACGGCGGCGCCGCCGCAGGTGCCATCATCGCCGCCGCGCAGGCACGCAGCGGCTCCGTGGACCTTGCGCACGCGCTGCTCATCGTGCTGCTTGCCGCCGACTACTTCCTGCCGATGCGACGCCTGGGCTCGTACTTCCATGTGGCGCTCAATGGCTCGGCGGCGGCCAACAGGATGTTCCGCATCCTCGACCTCGATGGCATGCCGACCGGCACGGAACGCATCATTACGCAGCGAGACGGAGCGAATGCCATCGATGCCGCGCAGGGTGGCTTGAGCGCCGCCCACATGAGCTTCGCCTACCCGCCCCGCGACGAGAGCCTCACCACACCTACAGGTCCGATGGGCATGGGTAAGCCGAAGGAGGTCGCCACGCCACAGGGTGCCGCCACACAGGAAACCGGCGGGAAGTCGGCAGCCACGCCGACCGCGAAGCCCGCGCCGTCACTGGCCCTCACCGATCTGACGTTCGTGGCACCCGCCGGCTCGTTCCTGGGCATCGTGGGCGGCAGCGGAAGCGGCAAATCCACCCTCGCCCGCCTGCTTGCCGGACGCCTCGCCGGATACCAGGGGAGCCTCGCCGTCTGCGGCAAGCAGATTCGCGACGTGGACGTGGCAAGCCTCATGCGCGCCGTGACGCTCGTCGAGAGCGACAGCCGCATGATCCCCGGCACCGTGCGCGACAATCTCGCGATGGCACGCCCCGACGCCACCGACGCCGAGCTCGCCGCGGCCCTGCACGAAGCGCGCCTCGACACCGCATCCGACGGGCGCCTGGGGCTCGACACCGTCATCGAATCCGGCGCCGCCAACCTCTCGGGCGGCCAGCGCCAGCGCCTCGCCCTCGCACGCGCCCTGCTGCACCGCAGCCCCGTGTACATCTTCGACGAAGCGACGTCCAACGTGGATCCGGCGAGCGAACGCATCATCATGCAGGCGATCCGCCGCCTCGCCGGCACGCACACGGTGATCCTCATCTCGCACCGGCTCATCAACGTGACCGGCTGCGACACCATCCTCGTGCTCGACCACGGGCGCATCGCCGAGCGTGGCACCCACGCCGGCCTGCTCGCACAAGGCGGCGAATACGCGCGCATGTGGCACGCCCAGCAGGAACTCGAGGCATTCGCCGGCGAGACGGCTACCGAAGCCGTCGACGAAGCCGTCAACACTGCCGTCAACGATGCCGCCGCCAAGACCAACGCGGGAAGGACGCAACGATGAGCGCACGCACCACCAGTCAGACAAACCAACCGAATTCCGCTGTCGAGCAATCCGCTGCCCAATTCGCCTCGCAATCCGCCGCGCAGCTGGGCGGCGGCGCCGTCATGCGCCGACTGCTGCGCCTCGTCAGTCCCCTGAAGGGCTTCCTCGCGCTCGCCGCGCTCCTCGGTGTGCTGGGCAACCTCGCCGCCACCGCCATCGGCACAGCGGGCGCCTACGCCATCGCCGGCGCGTTCGGCTATGCGAGCGTATCGGTGGGCGGCATCGTCACGCTGCTCCTCGTGCTCGCCATCGCGCGCGGCGCCCTGCGGTACGGCGAGCAGATGTGCAACCACTACGTGGCGTTCCGTCTGCTTGCGCTTATCCGCAGCCGCGTGTTCGGCGCGCTGCGCCGCCAGGGACCTGCCGCGCTCGACGGAAAGGGCGCCGGCGACCTCATCAGCCTCATCACCTCCGACATCGAATTGCTCGAGGTGTTCTACGCGCACACCATCTCCCCGGTGTGCATCGCCATCGTCTACGGCGCGGCGGTCGCCGTGTTCGTCGGCTCGTTCGATCCGGCGTTCGCCATCCTCGCCGCGTGCGCCTACCTCGTGGTGGGCGCCGTGCTGCCGGCAATCATCTCCCGCATGGGAGCGGGCTCCGGCAAGGCGATCCGCGGGCTGCACGGGCGCATGTCGAGCTACGTGCTCGACTCCCTGCGCGCCTTGGGCGAGACCATCCAATACGGGCAGGGCGAGCGCACTCTCGCCGCGCTCGACGAACGCTCCCGCACCATCACCCGCGAAGAATCGCGCCTCCAGCGCTCCCAAGGCGCCGGGCAGGCGATCACCAGCATCGTCATCGCCCTGTTCGACATGGCGATGCTCGCGCTCACCTGCTCCGCCTACCTCGCGGGGCGCGTGAGCGCCGTGGGCGTGCTCGTGCCCTTCGTCACGTTCATCGGCTCGTTCGGCCCGGCGAGCGCGCTCGCGGCATTGGGCGGATCCCTGCACAACACGCTCGCCGCAGGGCGCCGCGTGCTCTCCGTGCTGGAAGCCAAGCCCGCCGCTCCCGCCGTGGAAGGCCGGGACCCCGTGCAATTCCAAGGCGTCGCGATGGACGGCGTGGAATTCACGTATGGCGGTGGCGAACCGGTGCTGCGCGACGTGAGCTTCGACGTGCCCCAAGGCACAATCGTCGCCATCGCCGGGCCCAGCGGCGTGGGCAAATCCACCACGCTGCGCCTGCTCATGCGCTTCCAGGACCCTCAGGCGGGTTCCGTGAGCATCTCCGGCCGGGACATCCGCACCATCGACACCGCGGACCTGCGGCGCATGGAGGCGTTCGTGGCGCAAGACACGCAATTGTTCCACGACACCGTGCGTGCCAATCTGCTGATCGCCAAGCCTGATGCCACCGATCGCGAGATCGAGGCGGCCTGCCGCAAGGCGAACATCCATGGCACGATCATGGCGCTGCCCCACGGGTACGACACCCAGGTCGGCGAACTGGGCGACACGCTGTCGGCGGGGGAGAAGCAGCGCCTGGGCCTGGCGCGCGCGTTCCTTCACGGCGCCGACCTGCTGTTGCTCGACGAGCCGACGAGCAACCTCGATGCGCTCAACGAGGCGCAGATCCTGCGCTCGCTCGATGCCGAGCGCGGCACGCGCACCGTCGTGCTCGTCTCGCACCGCCCCTCCACCACGCGCATCGCCGACACCGTGCTGCACATGGACGGCGGGCGCATCGTGTGATGCGCGGCGGGCGCACGGTCGGCCTGGCATGGCTGGGTGAGCGCATGCGCGCGGCATGGCTGGATCAGCGATTTCCCAGCCTTCGCCTATCCAATCATGTGGCTGATGGGGTAGTGGTAGTACAGCGACGCAATGCGGGCGCCGCGCCGTGGGCGAACCCCGCGCGGCGCCCGCGGCACACTGGGTCACTGCGACATGGGTCACTGCGATGTGGACTGTTGCGATATGGGGCTGCCGCGACTGGGCGGCCCCGTTGGAAACCGCATACGGAGTGCCGGCCGAACGAGGGCAGAAAGGAATCGCGATGTACGCGCGTCTCATGACGGACATGGAGGACTACCAGGCACGGGGCATCAACCCCAAGCGCATGGAGGACTGGGAGGAGGCGCGCCGCAGCCCCCACGCCGCGGGCAGCTGGGAGGTGTGGGACTTCGACGCCGCCGTGGATGACGGCTCCCTGCTGCGCCTGCGCGTAGGCACCAAGCGGCCTGATTCCGTCCGCTCGTCCAAAGACTCGCCCTACGTTGATCTCACCTGGCTGCGCCAGGATGGGACCGTCGTGCGCGCACGGCGCGACTTCCAGCCGGTGGAATGTACCTGGGACGAGAGCGCTCTGGGCGTCCACTACGATGACTGCGACATCGCCGGCACCCTCAAATTCATCATCCTCGACATCGCAGGCCTCGTGCCAGACGACACCGAAGGCATGGAGGGGAATGCCGTTACCGTGAACGATACGGGTGCCGCGGATGGTGTAACGGACGACAATGCAGATGCGACGGATGCAGAGAAGGCAGACGCCGACACGAAAACAACGAGCAAGACAGCAATAGAGACAATAACGGAGGCCGGAGGAACGGATAGCGACGCTACGGCTCCCGTAACCGACGGCGAAGACGACGCTGAGACTGACGATGATGCCGCCCCAGGCACGGTGAGCGTGCATCTCACCCTGGTGTCCCAGGCCCGCCCGGTGCGCCCCGCCACGGGCATCCTCGACGTGGGGCATGACGGCAAGTCCTGCCTGGGCTGGACATGCCCGATGCCTCTCGCTGCCATGACCGGCACGATCACGGTCGACGGCAAGATCCAGCGGGTCAGCGCCACCGCACGCCATACGCACGTGTGGGGCACCGTGCCGCCTACGCAGGCGCTCAACGACTGGATGCTCGCCAGCCAGAACTTCGGCGACCGCACCGTGACGCTGTTCGACGCGACATCCGCCGCGAAAAGCGGTTGTATCCGCTTCCCCATCGTGTTCGTGACGAACAAGCGCGGCAACCTCATCTACTCCAGCACCCTCGACACGGCGTGCGCGGAGGAGGTCGGCGACTGGTACGACGACCCCGAGACCGGACAGCGCTTCCCGCTCAAGGTCTCCTACACCTTCGACACGCCGGAAGGTGGCACGATCCGCTACACACTCGACGGCGGCGATCCGCTGGAGGCGCCGCGCACCATCACCTGCGGGGCGTCTCGCCTGGGGCTCAAGAAGCTCTCCTATGCGCTCGCCGGTTTCGAAGCCACGGGCACGCTCGAAGTGACGGCGCCGGGCAGGCGCCGTGCCGGTGCCAGCGTCAGGGTGACCGCCCAGGGCAGGGTGACGGTGAGACCAGGCGACGCGAATGCCGATGACGGCTCGGATGGCGGTCGCGCAGGCGGCAGTGGCGCGGACAATGGCGGGGAGACCGACAACTACACCGATAGCTACGACGGCGCCGACCTGCACATGAACACCACCACGCGCACTGGCCACACGCAGTTCCTATGCGCGCTCGCGGGCAAGGGGTTCGACGTGGACCACGCCCCGCAGATCTCCACCGAATACGCGTTCTGACCCCCATCCGCCGCAGGTAAGTGACGGATAGGTGGCCGATAGGTGATCGCGAACTTGGGGTTGGGGCCCCCCATTTACGCGTTTTGGTGCGGGAATCGGGGCGCAACCCCCACGTCGCGGCCGGGGGGGGTCCAGGGGGGAGCGGGGTTTGGGT
>JAQXZM010000107.1 GCA_029227215.1 Bifidobacteriaceae bacterium
CGAAGAAAGCGCTCGCCAAGGGCGAGTACAAGGCCCGCAAGATCGAGCTCAAGGCGCGCGGCATCGACTACCGCAAGGTGCGCCTCGACGTGCACGGCCGCCCCAAGCCCGCGATGCGCGGATGGCTGCACCTGTGCGCCGCCCCCCTGGCGCTCGCCGGCGGCATCGTGCTCATCTGCCTGGCGCATGGTGCCGCCCTCAAGTGGGCGTGCGCCGCGTACATGACGTGCTCGCTCATCCTCTTCGGCAACTCCGCCATCTACCATCTGGGCGACTGGTCTCCACGCGTCACCGACGTGCTGCGCCGCATCGACCACATGAACATCTTCCTGCTCATCGCTGGCACCTACACGCCCGTCTCATTCGCCCTCAAGGCCCGCACCCGGGACCTCATCCTCATCTCGATCTGGGCGTGCGTGGCGGTGGCTATGGTCATCCACATCGTGTGGATCAACGCGCCGCGCTGGCTGTACACCGTCGTCTACATCGCGTTCGGCATCTCGGGCATCGGCTACATGGGGCTGTTCTGGCAGTCCCCTCACGCCGGCCCCGCGGTGGTGTGCCTCATCCTGGCGGGCGGCGCTTGCTACATCATCGGCGCGATCATCTACGCCAAGCGCAAGCCCGACCCCTGGCCGCGCGTGTTCGGCTTCCATGAGCTGTTCCACCTGGGCACGGTGCTGGGATACGCATGCCACATGGTGGCGGTGTTCATGGTGGTGTGCGCGATGCGCTGATGCGCGCCCACATCCCTCTCACTCTTCCCGATGCTGCGGGGTCACGGCCGCGGCACCGGGAGCATGGCAGGCCTCGCGCCTGCCATTTTTTATGCGCGGGCGCGGCCTGCCTGCGATGTTTCCCTGCATTGTTCCCCCACAATAATGTTTCCCTACAATGGTGTGCAGAGGTGGTTACGATGACGTTCCTTCACATACCGTCGCAGCACGACGATTCCCATGCCAGCGATTCCCCTACGCTCAACGATGCACGATTGCTCGATGATTCCACCGCGTATGTGCGCCCTGCGGCGGTGGCGGGCGCGTTCTACACCGCCGACCCCGATGCGCTGCGCCATTGGGTCGACGACGCACTCCGCGAGGCGCACAGCAGCGTCCAGCATCTGGCGGCGGCGGGCATCATCCCGGAAAGCGTGCCGAAGGCGGTCATCGTGCCCCATGCCGGCCACCGATACTCCGGGCGCATCGCGGCGCTCGCCTTCGCATTGCTCGCACGCGGCAAGGGCACGATCCGCCGCGTCGTGATCGCCGGCCCCACGCATCGCGTGGCGGTGCGCGGCATCGCATGCTGCAACGCGAGCGCCTTCGCCACTCCCCTGGGCACGCTCACCATCGACCGCGATGCGGAGCGCGCGGCGTTGGCACGTTGCGACGCGATGATCGTGCATGATGCCACGCACGCGCAGGAGCACGCAGTGGAAGTGCAATTGCCGTTCATCCAACGTGCGCTGGGCGACGTGCGCATCGTGCCGCTCAATGTGGGCGACTGCTACCCGCAGGAGGCGGGTGACGTGCTGCGCGCCCTGTGGGGCGGCGACGAGACGGCGATCGTGATCAGCTCGGACCTGTCGCACTACCACCCGCAGGAATACGCCCGGCAGCTGGATGACGAGACGATCGCCGACATCACGGGTGCCGCCGCGGCGGTGCGGCCGCGCCGTGCATGCGGCGCGTTCCCCATCAACGGTCTGCTGGATGTCTGCGACGAGCTGGGCGTTCGCCCGGTGTTGCTCGGCCGATGTACGTCCGGCGACGAGGGCGGCATGCCGGAGCTCGCCGACGAACCGCGTGGCCCGATGGCCGACCCCGACGAGGCGGTGGTCGGCTATGCCTCCTTCGGCGTGTGGACGCGCGGAAAATCGCCCGCCCGCACCGATGGCGACGTCTCGAAGGTTGCGGTCCCGAAGGCTGCGGGCTCGGAGGCTGCGGGCTCGAAAGCGGCTTCTGTGGCGTCGAACGGCAAGCAATCAACACCGAATAGCCAACAGGCCCTGGAGGGTTCTCCGTCTGGCCTGCCGGCGGACGCCGGTCCCGTCTTATTGTCGATCGCCCGCCGCGCATTGGAGGATGCGCTGGGCATCGATTCCGCAGACGCCGCAGACACCCAAGCTCAGGATTCACCCGACCATTCGCCAGACCATTCATCGTTGGACTGGCTCCATGCTCCCGGCGCATCGTTCGTCACGCTCACCGAAGGCGGGCGGCTGCGCGGATGCATCGGCACGCTCACGGCCCATCAGCCACTGGAAGCAGACGTGGCGGAGCACGCGGTGGACGCCGCGTTCCACGATCCGCGTTTCCCTGCCGTGCGAGCGTGGGAATACCCGTTCCTCGACGTGGAGGTCTCGGTGCTGGGCTCCCCTCACTCCATCGATGCGTCAAGCCGCGAGGCGGTGGAGCAGGCGCTGATGCCCGGGGTGGATGGCCTGATCCTGGGCGACGGCAGGCATCGCGCCACCTATCTGCCCCAGGTGTGGGACCAGCTGCCCGATCCGCATGATTTCGTCGGCCAGTTGCTGCTCAAAGCAGGGCTTCCCCAGGATTATTGGAGCGATACCATGACTGCGCAGACGTACCGCGTCACCGCGTTCCACGACAGCGGTGCACGCGCCGGCAGCGACGCATCGAGCATCCACGAAGCCAGGAAGAACTGACATGGCGATCACGTCCACCTCTCCTGTCACGTCCACCTCTCCTGTCACGTCCACCGCCCCGGCCACTTCCGCCGCCCCGGACATCGGCAGGTGGCAGCACCACGACGCCGATGGTCGCGCCATCTGCGACGTGTGCCCGCGGCACTGCCGGCTCCGCCCCGGGCAGCGCGGGTTCTGCTTCGTGCGCTCCTGCCATGATGACGGTCTCATCCATTGCGACACCTATGGACGCAGTTCCGGGTTCGCCATCGACCCGGTGGAGAAGAAACCGCTCAACCACTTCCTGCCGGGCAGCCGCGTGCTCAGCTTCGGCACGGCGGGTTGCAACAGCGCATGCCGGTTCTGCCAAAACTGGGACATTTCGAAGGCGCGGGATTGGGACCGTCTGGGCGTCGAAGCCTCGCCCGTGCAGATCGCCACCGCCGCCGTTCGGGATGGCGTGGAGTCGGTGGCGTTCACCTACAACGACCCCATCGTGTTCGCCGAATACGCCATCGACACCGCCGACGCATGCCGTGACCGCGGTCTGCACCCCATCGCGGTGACCGCAGGCAACATGGAGCTTGCCGCGGCGCGCGGCTTCTACCCGCACATGGATGCGGCGAATATCGATCTCAAGGGCTTCAGCAACGACTTCTACGAGCGCATCACCGGCTCGCGCCTCGACGACGTGCTGCGCGTCATCGACTATGCGTGCAACGAGACGGGCTGCTGGGTGGAGCTCACGACGCTGCTCATCCCCGGGCACAACGACGATGACGCGCAGCTGCATGCCGAGTGCACGTGGCTGCGCGAACATGTGGGCTGCGACGTGCCGCTGCACTTCTCGGCGTTCCACCCCGACTACCGCATGCTCGATGTGCCGCCGACGCCCGCCGCCACGCTGGAGCGGGCACGCCATATCGCAATGGACGAAGGCCTGCGTTACGTGTACACCGGCAACGTGCACGACCGCGCCGGTAGCGCCACGCTCTGCCCCACGTGTGGCGCCACGCTCATCCAGCGTGACTGGTACGCAATCGAGACCGACCTGCTCTCCGCGCCCGGCGGCGACGGCACCTGCCCCGCCTGCCACACCCCCATCCCCGGCATATGGCGCTGAGGCCCCATGCCTGCCAGTCATCCTCGTCACCGGTGCCAGCAGCGGCATGGGCTACCAAGCAGCCTCGGAGCTCGCCCAAGAGCGGCACATCGTCTATGGCGGCGCCCGCCGCGTGGCGCGCACAGCACAGTGGCGATGCTGACAGCGAGGGCACAGCCGAAGCATGAAACCACGAGGCTCCAGGAATGGCGGAAACGACAGTGGCG
>JAQXZM010000108.1 GCA_029227215.1 Bifidobacteriaceae bacterium
CGCCTGCAGGCGGTCCGCGGTTCATCGTGATGCCGGACGGCATGCCCGGCACCGGAACGGTGCCCCGGATGCGATTCGAACGCACGACACCCGCTTTAGGAGAGCGGTGCTCTATCCCCTGAGCTACCGGGGCAACGAATATATATGGTACACCGTCACGGCAGCAGCTCGTGTCGCGCAACCATGCGTTCGCAACGACAGCAATCAAGGTAGTCGCATTGATAGAGCGCAGCATCGGCGTGTCTCAAATTTGCCTCGCGCGGAAGACCTCGTAGACTTCAAGGAAGCGGAAAATCTAGCAATCCGTTGGGGAATTGGATCCCAGGGGACACTGTCAAACATTCCGTTTTCTTTTTACAAACAGCACATCGCCGCGCAGACACGAATTCGTCCCATGTATCATGATGACCAGACGAAGGCCAGTGCTACTTTCCGTTTCACGGATTGGGCCGAAGTCGAAATGGCAACATGCTGCACCTTTTCTTGCAAGGCCGGGTTCCACAAGCCCTCGGTCTTTCAAGATTCCGCGCGATTCCATGTGAGAACCGCGATATTCTCAACTTGCCGCACGGATCTTCACGGCCAAACGAGAGTGATGAGGGCGCGCCCCCGCGAACGGGAACGCGCCCCGCGGACCGCCTAACGGCGCCCGCCCCTCCCTGTCAGCCACATCACGGAGACGAGGCAGACGACGTCCACCACGCCCGTGTCGGCCTTCAGCACCGCCGCGGTCACCAGGACCGCAAGCAGAACGAGGGTAGGGCCGTCATGCGGCCCGCTACTGTGAAAGTGCATAGAGCACTCCTTCGTCATTCTGCCGCGCCGCGCAAACGGCGCGGCTACGGCACGCCCTCCTCATGGATGACGCGGCTTCGGCGAGGGTCGCTACTCCTTGCCTTGGCACGGAAAATTCTACAGGATTCGTGCTAGACTTACGAAAGATCAAGGCCGTCGCTAACATCCGCATATGCGGGTGGTGCCGAGATTCAGGATGGACCGTGAAAGCCATCCCCTTCGTCAAGGGCCAGGTTCCGTAAGGATCCCGGCCCTGATTTTTCTTAACGTCACAACTCCGTGTCGGGCGGTTCTATGCCGTATAAAAGCCGAATAGGGGGACGACAGACTTTTCGCCACTGACCACGGTCGCGCCCCCAAACAGACCCTCCGGGCCAGACGTACCAGTAAGATGTGCATCAGACGAAGGCCAGTGCTACTTTCCGCTTGTGCGGATTGGGCCGACGTCCATCTCGGAACATTTTCATCCTGTGTCCAAGGGCTGGGGTCCGCAAGGGCTCCGGCCCTTGACTTTCCCGCCGCGGAATCTTCACGCTTCCCCCACACGGCATGCTTGCGCCGCCGCGCGCCATGCCGGATGATGGTCTAGAATCGGCACGCAACCAAGTACGACGCCATCCGCCCAACAACCATCGGTGCAAACGTCAAAAATCCCGCATCCCCGCCCACGCATAAGGCACATGCATGTGTGCGGGCACATCTCGCCACGGCACGGGGTAGCCGGCGCCGTGGGCGCAGAACACGGAATCCGGTGTGTTATCCAGATCGGCGACCGGATCGTAGCCTGCCTCCGCAACCACCGCCTCCTCATCGTGGCAGGGGCGATACCCGGCGAACGTGCATACCAGGCGGCCGGTGCCGTGGGTGAAGGCATTGACTTCCATCGCATAATCGCGCATCTGACTGACCGGCGCCTTGCCGACCACCACTGCAGTGCCGACGCCCGCCGCATCAGCGCCCGCCATGCCAGCGCCGCTGCCCGTGCCCGCATCCATCTCGAACTCGCCGCCCATGCGCTGCACGTCGGACATCACACGCCCCACGCAATCGCCCGGCACCTCGATGCGGAACGCATACCATGGCTCGAGCACACGGCACGCGCCACGCTGCTTGAGCTCCATGAGGCCTTGCCGCACCGCGCGGTACGTCGCCTGGCGGAAGTCGCCACCCTCGGTGTGCTTCAGGTGCGCACGACCGGCGACGAGCGTGAGCTTCACATCGGTGAGCGGCGCTCCGATGAGCACGCCCAGGTGCTCCCTCTCCCCCAAATGCGTCACCACCAGGCGCTGCCAGTTGCGCGACAGCACATCTTCGCTCAGGTTCGCGCCCACCAGCACCCCGCTGCCCGGCTCCCCCGGCTCGATGAGGATGTGCGCCTCGGCGTAATGCCGCAACGGCTCGAAGTGCCCCACGCCTTCCACGGCACGGGTCACGGTCTCCTTGTACAGGATCCCGCCGCGCCCGAAGTCCACGTCGATGCCGAAACGCTCGTGCAGCGCCTGGCGAATCACATCGAGTTGCACGTCGCCCATCAGCTGCACGTGCACCTCCTGCAGCCGCTCCACCCATGCCACGCGCAGCAGCGGTTCCTCGTCCTCAAGCTCGCGCAACGCCGCGATGAGCTTGTGCAAGGTGTTCTCGTCAAACTGCGGTGCCGGCTTGGCGTCTGACGTGGTGGAATCCCCGGCGGCTGCTTTCCCTTCAGCGGTGCTATCGCTTTCTGTACCGGATGATTGCTGCGCCGAGCCATCCGCACCGCCGCGATGCCCTTCATGCGCGGGCTTGGCCTCGCCAGCGCCAGGCGGCAGCACCGCGTAGGTAAGCACGGGCTGGAGCACAGGCGCCCCCGCATCCGGCTCGAATCCCAAGCCCTGCCCAGGGAACGTGTGCTCCGGCCCGGCAATCGCGCACACCGCGCCAACGGGCACCTGCGTCGCCACCTCGAACTTGGCTCCGTTGTAGATGCGGACCTGGTCGATCTTCTCGCACATCGCATCATCACGTTCCGCGGAATCATCCGCGGAATCATCTGGTGCATCGAGACCATCTCCCCCGCCGGGCACTTCGCGCAGCATCTGCTTGGCGAACAGACCGCCGCCCGTCACACGCAGCCAGGTGAGCCGATTGTGCCGTTCGTCATGCGAGATGCGATACACCCGCGCGCCAAAACGCCGCGGGCGCGGCACCTCGACCATCCACCGGTCGAGCCCATCAAGGAATTCCGCCACACCCTCCATGCGCAGCGCCGAACCGAAATACACGGGGAACACGCGCCGCTTCGCAATGAGCCCGCGCACCGTTGCCTCGCCCAGCGTGCCGGTCTCGAGGAACTCGTCCATCGCTTGCTCGCTTTGCATCGCCATGTCCTCGACGCACGCCGCAATGCCAGCATCAAAAGCGGCATCCGCGCCATCAGCCGAAGCAGTTGCTGCAGCCAGAGCACCGCCTCCCAGCGGCATCATCGCGTCAGACAGCCGCGAGCGCAGCTGCGCCAGCACCGCATCGCGGTCGGCTCCGGGCGCATCCATCTTGTTGACGAACACGAACACCGGTACCTGGTACCGCGCGAGCAGCCGCCACAACGTCTCGGTGTGGCCTTGCACGCCGTCCGTGCCGGAGACCACCAGGATCGCGTAGTCAAGCACGCGCAGCACGCGCTCGGTGTCGGCGGCGAAATCCACATGCCCCGGGGTGTCGAGCAGCGTGAGGTCGAGCCTGCCGTGGCGGATGCTCGCCTGATGCGCGTGGATGGTGATGCCGCGCTTCTTCTCCATCGCCTCAGGGTCCAGGAACGCATCGCCGTGGTCCACGCGCCCCACGGCGCGCAACTGCCCCGCCGCGTAGAGCAGCGCCTCGGAGAGCGTGGTCTTGCCGGCATCCACATGCGCCACGATGCCCGCCACCACATGCTTGATGCCCGCATGGTCGGTGGCGGAAGGGGAATTCACAGAGGCGGAATCAGTCATACGCCCCATATTCGCCCCACCCGCCGATTTTGGCGGGCTCACATGCCATGTTTGACAACAACAGACATTCCCATATGATTGTCAGCTTCCATTCTGATAATCAGAT
Organism: Bifidobacteriaceae bacterium; assembly: GCA_029227215.1. Lineage (GTDB taxonomy): Bacteria > Actinomycetota > Actinomycetes > Actinomycetales > Bifidobacteriaceae > Pseudoscardovia. The sequence goes on from JAQXZM010000108.1 coordinate 3,868, forward strand.
TATTCTTACGGGTATAATACTCATGAGAATAATACTCATAAGAATAATAAATAGATTCAATCAGCGCGGATGCCCGACCGCTCAACTTGGCATTCCGACCAGCATTCACAGCGAAATCCATCACAATGCCGCACACAATGCCAAGTTCGGCAGGGATCTATTCGCCCAGCTTGGCATTGTGGCCAGCAATTTTCGCGAAATTCCGCCCGAATGATGTCCACAGCCCCAAGCTGGGTGAAAGGCGGATCGCCCAGCTTGGCATTCAGACCAGCGTCAGGCGCCCAGCCGTCCGCGCACTTCCATGAGCGCATAACCCAGCAGGTTCTGCCCGCGCCAAGCCGTGGGATCAAGCCGCTCAGGATCATGCATCGACAGCCCGATGCCCCAGACGCGATCCTTCACCGCACACTCGGCGAGCAGTGCGTCGCCGGTCGCCGCAAGCCGCTCCCCCAGCTCCTTGTTCTGCTCGAACTTGGCGACAAGGCCTCGATAGACCTCGATCTGCCGCACTCCGTTCCACATATGGTCGTCGTAATCTGTCACAAGGCGCCCCAGTGCCTTGATGCGCGCCACGTCATCGGTGCCGAGAATCTCCTGCGCCGTCTTGGCATCGTGGAAGCACACCGCCTTGCGGTACATCATGTACTGCTCCATCGAAGAGAACTCCACGCCATCGACCACGAATTGTGAGGAGTACCAGTTGCTCAGATACCCGTTCTCCTCATCCGGGTTATGGAAGCACATGACCTCACTCATCCCGCACGCCTTTCGTCAAATTCGCATCCGGCACCCCAACCTTCTGTACCGCAAGATCGAGATCCAGATCATGAAGACCGAAGTACGCCTTCTCCAAGAAGGCAACAGGCACCAAACGAATCACCTCAGCGCTGGGAATCGCGTAATACCATTGGTAATACGCATAGAATTCCCCCATCCAGTCAGGCATGAATCCCTCGAGGGCCTTGCCTGGTTTCACACGATAGTCCTCAGTCCGAGTGAAATACTCCCAGAGCTCACGAGCGGTCATCGTGGAAACGTATGCCTGCGCATGGTCGATATCCGCACGCGTGTGGCTCTTCATGTAGGCTTCGATGAAATCTTCGGTGCTTCCAGCAGGAAAGGACTGCGCAACAAAATCGAACAGTTTGCCCTGCGCTTCCACCACTGCGTCTCGGTAAACCTCTGGATACGCCCGTATCATCACAGTTTGCATCCTGCCTCCTTCACAGCAATGTGCTGAACACATGCGTCACGGTGTTTGCATCGGAATTGATGAGGTCGTGCATGCGTTGACGCGCCGCAACATCCCGAGTGTTGTACAAATCATTGAATTCGCGATAATCGACCGGCATCAGACCTTGCGGGACCTCAGACAGCTGGTCATATGCGCGCTGCGACTTGACGCAATACTGAATTCCCAACCCGCCTAAGGAGAGCAGCTCTTCGAGGATGTCCACATCCACATTGTCGCGCACGAATTCCTTCGCAATGTAAAAATACGAAGCGTTGGCCCGCCATCCCTTGATGACATCCGCGCCACTGGTGTCGATGCCATACTTGGCGATGAACTTTTTCGAGAGCACTCGGTATCGCTTGGAATCATCCGCGTCGCGATGCTTCATGAGCTCCGCAAGCCAAACGAGCACATCATGGTCCTGAAAATCCAGGACCGTAAGCCCATCGGTATCGAGCTCATATTCATGCACCCATCCATTGGATTCATCGGGCCGGCACACTGCCCATTCCTTCGCAAGCTCGATATCCGCGGTCAGATAGAACCCACGGCCATAGTCGTGCTTGTCCTTGCCCAGGCCGAACTGTGGAGTCACCACTTTGTTGGGCGAACCATGGAACAACGTAATCATGCGCACACCTACCGGAGCATCGTGCCTCGCAAGGCTTCTGATTGTTACTGCTCTCCAAGCTTACGCCGCTAGGAGTTGGCTTTGCCCAGCTTGGCATATTGGCCATCATTCGTTCGAATTTCCGCCCGCATGATGTTCACAACCCCAAGCTGGGCAGAAAACGGATTGACCAATTCGGATTCCCGAACCGACTAGTGCCGTCTCACTTGACGAGGCGGACCTGTTGGAAGTCGCACTTCTGGCAGAGCCTGGGCGCCTCGGTGGTCACATCGCGATGGGTCTGGCCCGCCCACAGGCAGATGCTTTGCAGGATCGGCACCACGGACTTGCCGCGTTCGGTGAGGGAATATTCCACGCGCGGCGGGATCTCGTCGAAGCTGCGCCGTTCGATGAGACCGTCCGCCGCAAGCTCCTTGAGCGTGGACGAGAGCACCGCGTCGGTGATGTTGACCATCTCGTCACGCAGCTGGCTGTAGCGCAGTGCGCCTTTCGCGTTGAGCACGCAGATCACGCGGCTCTTCCATTTGCCCCCGAAGACGTCCAGGCCGTAATCCAGAGGGCAACGGATGTCCTTGGCGAGTTTCCTGCGATGCGTCATGATGCGCTTCTTCCGCCGGCGCTTCACAGACACCACGCCGGCCCTGCACGCTACGGTATGCGCGGTTCGATGGTTTCACAAGTAACTATGGAAAAGATAAGTTACTCATCTTTTTCCCCATGTCTTCACAATCCCAAGTCACGCGGTTATTGTCAGTGGCGTTCCAATCGGGAAGCGAAACAACCGCTTCCCCGCCGCGCGGCATACGCCGGGCAGCGACACCCAAACAAAGGAGCACATCATGGCAGACACGAAGAACCAGGTCAAGGCATACCTGCAGGTCACGATGAAGGTGAGCCCCGCCAACCGCGCCGCGGCAGCGAAGGTCTACAACGACTACCGCCAGCCGTTCCTCGACACCATCGAGGGCGCCCTGACCAAGGAGCTGCTCGTGCGTGACGAGGACGTGCAGGTCTCCCACGGCTTCGATAGCATGGAGCACGCGAAGGCGTACCTGACCTCCGAGCTGTTCACCAAGCACGTCTTCCCCGGCCTCAAGCCGACGTGGGACGCCGACCCGGACATCCGTTTCTACAACGTCGCGTAATAGACCAGAAACCATTACATCGGAAACCATCAAACATCGATAACCTCGGAATGACAAGGCCGGCTCCGCGCTGCAACGCGGGGCCGGCCTTTCCTATTGTCTGCGCTGGGTTTTCTTGTATCACGTCGTGGCTCTCAAGCGTCAGGATGAGCATGCTGAGTGAGCCTGGCGTATGCGTCGAGCATGAAAGCGGTGATCTGCTTGCCATCCGCCGCCATGAGCATCGGCATCGAATTGATGGGCATGGATTTGAGGAACATGCGCATCATGTCGGTGTCGGGCAGCTTCGGCAGCGTGCCCTCCTCACCCGCACGTTCCACGGCGGCGACGACCTGCGCGCCGAACGGATCGGCTTCCCATTCGCCGAAGCTTGACCATTCGGTGAGCGGCAGCGTCTTGCCGTCGCCATCGAGGTTCACAGGCACAGTGGCGGCGATGTCACGGCTCGAGGTACCCACCTCGATGCCGTACTCCCCAGCCTCCACATGCCAGTCGTTGTATTTTTCGGACCAGTAGGCGAATGCCCGCTCATCCAGGTCGATGGCGACCTGCGCCGCCTCGCCCGCCTTGAGGAACACCTTCACAAAGCCTTTGAGCTCGTGCGCGGGGCGTGCCACCGCCGCCTTGCCTGGGGCAACGTAGACCTGCACGGTCTCGGCGCCGTCCACACCGGACGTGTTGCGCACGGTGGCGGTCACACGTGCCGTGTTCGCGCCGGTCTTGGCGACCTGCACGTCGGAAATCGCGAAACGCGCGTAGCTCATGCCGAAACCGAACGGGTAATCGACGGCCTTGCGGTAGGTGTCGTAGTAGCGATAGCCGACGAACACGCCTTCGCCGTAATCCACATGGCCTTCCTCGCCAGGCCAGTTGACCATGCTCGGGTCGTCGTTGATATCCAAGGGAATCGTCTGGGCGAGCTTGCCCGACGGGCTCACGTCACCGAAGATCACGTCCGCGAGCGCCGCTCCCCCGGCCTGCCCCAGCAGCCAGGATTCGAGGATCGCCTTGGCATGCTGTGCCCATGGCGCGATGGAGACGACGGAGCCGTTGGAGAGCACGACCGCGACGTTTGGATTCGCCGCAGCGACCTCGCGGAGCAGTTCGATTTGCTTGGCGGGGATGTCGAGGCTCGTGCGGTCGAAGCCTTCGGATTCGGCGGCTTCGGGCAGCCCCAGGAACATGAGCACCACGTCGGCGCCTCGCGCTGCGGCGACCGCCTGCTGCTCGAGCGCAGGATCGGCGGGCTCGAGGTCGAGCGTGAAACCGGGCGCGAAGTCGGCGGCGATGCCACGCTCGGCGAGCGCGTCGAGGAAGCTCGTCATCCGCGTGGGCGTGATATGCGAGGAGCCGCCGCCCTGGTAGCGCGGCGTGCGGGCGAATTCGCCGATGACGGCGATTGAAGCACCGGGCTTCACCGGCAGGATCGCGTCGCCGTCCGCCCCGTCATCGTTCTTGAGCATAACGATGGATTCGCGGGCCGCCTCGCGGGCGACCTCATGGTGCGCCGCCACGTCGTAGCGGTAGCCCTCGCGGCTCATCGCGGGCCGTGCCTTGGAGACCAAGTCAATCATGCCCTGCGCCATGCGGTCGAGCTGCTCGGGGCGGATGCGCCCGTCGCGCGCCGCGTAGACGATTTCGTCGTCGGTGCCGCTGGGCGGCATCTCGAGGTTGAGACCGGCATTGAGGGAGGCGACGCGGTCGTGGTCGGCGCCCCAGTCGCTCATGACAATGCCTTGGAAGCCCCATTCGCCGCGCAACACGTCGGTGAGCAACCACTGGTTCTGCGCCGAGTGCACGCCGTTGATGCGGTTGTAGGAGCACATGACCGTCCATGGCTGGGCGGTCTTGACAATGTGCTCGAACGCGGGGAAGTAAATCTCGCGCAGCGCGCGCTGCGACACGTTCGCGCTGATACGCAGGCGGTCGGTCTCCTGGTTGTTGACGGCGAAATGCTTGAGAGACGTGCCGATGCCCCGGGACTGCACACCCTCGACGATGCCCACCGCCTCATGGCCGGCGAGGTACGGGTCCTCCGACCAGTATTCGAAGCAGCGGCCGCCCAGCGGGTTGCGCTTGATGTTGACGCCCGGGCCCAGGATCACGGCGACCTTCTCTTGGATGCACTCCTCGCCCATCGCCACGCCGACGCGGCGCACGATGTCCGGATTCCACGAACTCGAGAGCCCCGCCGCGGGCGGGAAGCAGGTGGCGGGCACCGAGTCCCCCAGATCGGTCTCGCCCGTACTGGTCTCTTCCTGGTCGGCGCCGCGCGCCTTACGCAGGCCATGGGGCCCGTCGGTGATCATGTAGCCGGGGATCCCCTTGCTTTCCACGCCTTGCAGGTGCCAGGCATCGGCCCCGGACGTGAGGGATGCTTTCTCTTCGAGCGTCAGGTCCTTCACGCTCGGGTACGTTGATCGGTCCTGTGTGGATGCGTTGCCGTTGCCCATCATCTGCCCCTTTCGGCATTCATCGCTGCAAGAATCCTCAATGATTCCCACATCGCTTCTCATGATGATCATTGCGATGATTCCCGCGATGATTCCCATCGGCATTCTTCGTCGAACCATTGCATGCCATCATTCGAAGCTTACCAAATCCAGGAAATAGCAAACGCCGCCACCCCCGCAGATCACAGGGGTGACGGCGTCACACAGCGGCGTCCAGCTGCAGATATCTGCAACGCAGGCCACCGTGCTACGGCCTCAGCGCGGCCTACTCGAGTTCGAGCGCGCCGGTGTAGAGCTGGTAGTACTCGCCCTTCTGCGCGATGAGCTCGTCATGGTTGCCGCGTTCGATGATGCGGCCATGGTCGAGCACCATGATCACATCGGAGTTGCGCACCGTGGAAAGCCGGTGGGCGATGACGAACACCGTGCGGCCCTTCATGAGGTTGTCCATACCCTTCTGCACCACTTCCTCGGTGCGGGTGTCGATGGAGCTCGTCGCCTCGTCGAGGATCATGCACGGCGGGTCGGCGACGGCGGCGCGCGCGATGGAGATGAGCTGCCGCTGGCCTTGCGACAGGCCCGAGCCATCGCCGGAGAGCACGGTCTGGTAGCCGTTGGGCAGCATGCGGATGAAGCCATCGGCGTTCGTGAGCTTCGCCGCCTCGATGCACTCCTCGTCGGTGGCGTCGAGCCTGCCGTAGCGGATGTTGTCCATCACGGTGCCGGTGAACAGGTTCACGTCCTGCAGCACGATGCCCAGCGAGCGGCGCAGGTCGGGCTTGCGGATGTTCTTCACATCGATGCCGTCATACAGGATCTGCCCCTCCTGCACGTCGTAGAAGCGGTTGATGAGGTTGGTCACCGTCGTCTTGCCCGCGCCGGTGGCGCCCACGAGCGCCATCTTCTGGCCAGGCTTGGCGAACCAGGTGATGTCGTGGAGCACCGGCTTGCCCGGCACGTAGCTGAAGGTCACGTCGGTGAAGCGCACGTCGCCGCGCAGCAGCGTGTAGCGGCCGTCCGGGGAGGTGATGGCCTGCTCCTTCGCCTTCATCGCCACCTCGCGTGCCGAGCCCTTGAGCTTGGCTGCGGCGGCGAGCGAGCGCGTGCCGTCATCGTCCGCGGCGCGCTTCCACGCCCAGTGGCCGGTCTCGCGGCGTGTCTCAGTCATCGTGCGGCCATCCTCGCCAAGCTCCACGTTGACGAGCGTCACGGAGCCGTTGTCCGACTCCACCGGCTCGTCCATGAGCGCGAAGATGCGGGAGGCGCCGGCGAGCGCCATGAGCACCATGTTGAACTGCATGGAGACCTGGCCCAGGGGGTTGAGGAAGCCCTTGACGAGGGTGAGCAGCGAGACGATGGTGCCCAGCGTCATCGTGCTGGCGCCGGTGAGGCCCAGGCTCGGAAGCCCGGCGATGCCGACGGCGGCGCCTGCGACGGCGATGATGACGTAGAGCAGGTAGCCCATGTTGTTCACGATCGGCATCGTGATGTTGCCATAGGTGTTGGCGCGGGCCGCGGCGTCGAAGAGCTCCTCGTTCTTCTTGTCGAACTCGCGTTCGGTCGCCTCTTCGTGGTTGAAGACCTTGATGACCTTCTGCCCGTTGACGGCCTCCTCGACGAATGCGTTCACGTCGCCCAGCGACTTCTGCTGGCGCATGAAGTGGATGCCGCTGCGCTTGATGAGCTGGTTGACCATGAGGAACAGCACGATGGCGAAGACGAGCGAGAGCAGCCCGAAGGGCACCGAGAGGATGATCATGGCCACGAGGGACGCGAACGAGCTGATGAGCGACGAGATCATCTGCGGGATGGACTGGGAGATCGCCTGGCGCAGCGTGTCGGTGTCGTTCGTGTAGCGGCTCATCACGTAACCATGCTCATGGGTGTCGAAGTATCGGATCGGCAGACGTTGCTGGTGGGCAAACATGTCGTCGCGGATCGTCTTGAGCACGCCCTGCTCCACCTTGACGACCATCCAGTTCCACAGCCAGACGCTGAACGTTCCCACCGCATAGAGCACGGCGAGCAGCGTGATGGCGTGGACGAGCGGCTGCCAGTCGGGGTTGGGCTGCCCCACGAGCGGCAGGATGTAGCGGTCGATGAGCTGCTGGAGGAACGCGATCGACACCGCCTGGCTCACCGCCATGACGATGATGGCGAGGAGGATCACGACGACCTGCCACTTGTAGTGGAGGATGTAGCCCATGAGCCGCTTGGCGGTGCCGGGCGCGGGCCGGTCGCTACGCGGCTGTTTCTTCGCTGCATCGTTCGGATTCCGTGACTGCGAGGCTTGGGATCGCGATGCTGTCTGCGTCTTGCTCATCGTGCGGCTCCTTCCTGGGTGTTCTGCGCATCCTGTGTGTTCTTCGCATCCTGTGCGGTAGCTTGCTCGGCCTCGGCGGCTTCCGCGTGGTTCTTCGTCTGCAATTCGTAGATCGCGCGGTATTCGTCGCAGGTCTTGAGCAGTTCGTCGTGCGTGCCCTTGGCTGCGATCTTGCCATCCTGCATGACGAGGATCATGTCGGCGTCCTGCACGGAGCTCAGGCGCTGGGCGATGATGATCTTCGTGGTCTGCGGGATGTCGTGGCGCAGGCCTTCGCGGATCAGGTAATCGGTCTTCGTATCCACGGCGCTCGTCGAATCATCGAGGATGAGGATCTTCGGCTTCTTGAGCAGCGCGCGGGCGATGCACAGGCGCTGGCGCTGGCCGCCGGAGACGTTCGTGCCGCCCTGCTCGATCCACGTGTCGTACTTGTCGGGGAATTCCTGCACGAAACCGTCCGCCTGCGCGATCTGCGCGGCGCGGCGCACCTCTTCGTCGGTGGCGCGGGGATTGCCCCAGCGCAAATTGTCGGCGATGGTGCCGCTGAACAGCACGTTCTTCTGGAGCACCACGGCGACCTGGTCTCGCAAGAGCGTCAAATCGTAGTCGCGCACATCATGTCCACCGACCTTCAGCGAGCCTTCGCTCACGTCGTACAGGCGTGGAATCAGCTGCACAAGGCTGGATTTCGACGAGCCGGTGCCGCCGATGATGCCCACGACGGCGCCGGAGGGGATCGCGAGGTCGATGTCGTCGAGCACCGGCTTCTCGGAACGCTTCGAATAGCGGAACGTCACATGATCGAAATCGATGGAGCCGTCCGGCACCTCGGTGAGCGGGTGCTCGGGGTTCGTCACTGTGCTCTTCTCCTGCAGCACCTGGGCGACGCGCTCGGCGGATGCCTGCGAGATGATGACGAGCACGAAGATCATCGAGATCATCATGAGTGCCATCATGATCTGCAGCGCATAGGTCACGAGCGCCGTCAGGTCGCCGGTCGTCATGCCGAGCGCCGCATTGTTGCCGGACGCCACGATCTGCTTGGCGCCCAGCCACGAGATGAGCAGCAGCGTCACGTAGATGCAGCCGTCCATGAGCGGCGCGTTGAAGCTCAGCGTGTGCTCGGCCTTGACGAAGTTCTTGTAGATGAGCTGCGAGATGTGGCTGAACTTGGCGATCTCGTGGTTTTCGCGATTGTAGGACTTCACCACGCGGATGCCCTGGAGGTTCTCGTCCACGTCGTTGTTGAGCGCGTCGTACAGGTGGAACGTGCGCTCGAAGATCGGGTGCACGTAGGCGGCGATGGCGATGAGGCCGCCGCCCAGGATCGGCATGGCGATGAGGAAGATGAGCGAAATCGGGGCGCTGATGCGGAAGCTCAGGATCCATGCGACGATGATGAGCATCGGGGCGCGCACGCCCACGCGGATGATCATCTGGTAGGCGTTCTGCAGGTTCGTGATATCGGTCGTGCAGCGCGTGATGATGGAGCCGGTGGAGAACCGGTCGATGTTGGTGAAGCTGAAGCCCTGCACCTTCTTGAACACGTCATGGCGCAGGTTCTTGGCGAATCCCGCGGACGCGACGGCGGCATAGCGGCCCGCCAACGTGCCGGCGATGACCGAGACAACGGCACACACGAGCAGGATCACGCCGTAACGCCACACCTTCGGCATGGAGGCTCCGGTGATGCCCTGGTCGATGAGCAGCGCCATCACGGTGGGGATGACCATCTCGACGATGGCCTCGACCGCCACGGTGACCGGCGTGAGGATCGTCTCCTTCTTGTATTCGCGCAGGCTCTTGAGCAATGTGCTCAGGACGTGCGTAGGCTTGGCGATCTCGTCATCGCGGCTCTTCTGGTCGGCGGCGACGAGCGCCATAGCGGCTTTCTCGGCGGCTTCGCTCACCGCGGTGCTGCCGACTGCCGCGTCGGTGTCGGCTGCGCCGGTGGCAGCGGCCGCCTGTTTCGGATTACTGTTCATGCTCACTCCTGTGCTCCTTCCATCATGGCGTTCATCATGGCGTTTGCTGCTTCCTTGATCGCCGCGGTCCGTGCTGCGTTCACCATGCAGTGCGTACTGTGTGGACTATGCGTGCTGTGTGCGCTGTGCGAACTGTGTGCGCGATACGTGCCTGGTTGCGTCACATCACCCTCGGTTCGTCCGGCGTCGTCGAATCATCATGCTCCTCCGGTTCGAGCCCCGCGCCCGGTGGCATCGCACGCTCGATATTGGCACGCATGCGGTGAAGGTAGTGGGTGAATCGGTCGATGTCGTCGGCGGAGAACCCGTCGAACACGCGCCGTTCCATCGCCGCGGCATTGGCGTTGAGGTCATCGACCACCGCTCGCCCCCGGTCGGTGAGCACGAGTCGTTTGAGACGTGCGTCGCGCGCCACGGCAAGCCGGTCGATCATGCCATTGGCCTCTAGCAGGCTCAGTTCGCGGGAGGCGGTGGAGCGGGTGATGCCGAAGGCATCCTCGATGTCACGCTGGTAGACCTCGCGGTCGGGATGGTGCGCAAGGAACATGAGCACGCGCATGTTGCCGCCGGTGGACCGGCGTGCGCTGTCGGGAAGGGTGAGGCGCAGGTAACGCCAGATGCGTTTGCTCAGTACCTGCATCTGCAATACCGGACTGTCGATTTTCACACGCCGCTTCTTTCTGGGTGGATGGGGGCGCCAGGCGCGGCTTGGGCGTGCGAACCGACACCCCATGCGGCGCTACCGGCGTCCCATCCACCAGTCATTCCGGCAGTTCACCCTACTATGCGTCACATACAACTGTTGTATGTGACACGCATTTCCCCTCTGCGCGAAATGCGTACGAAGCGCAGAATGTGGAACGGATACGCTATTCAGGTTCCTGCGGTGGTATCACAGTAGATATCCGCAGCCCTGACGGCTGCGACGGTGCAGGCATGTGCCTCGCTATCCGCGCAATCCACCATTGCAAACCACGGATGCCAATGATTCCACAGGGAGGAATAATGATCCAGATCGAAGAGCTGCAGGCAGAGGGCAAGACGGTGCAGGGCACGATGTTCGTGGCACCCGGCGGCGAAGGCCATCCGAACATGATCATCGTGCAGGGCAGCAAGGGCTACCTCATGTGCGGTTACCTCAACCTCGCAGCCGCCGAGAAGTTCGGCGATGCCGCGGTGCTCGTGGGTGGCGCGGACTTCGCCGCGGTGCTTGCCAACCCGATCAAGGGCTGCACCGAGGCCGCGAAGAAGGCCGGTGTGACCGAGGGCATGACCGGCGCCCAGGCCGCCGCCGTGCTCGCGTAACGCAGCGCCTCAGCATGGCGCTGTAACACGATGCCGAACAGGCGCGACATCCGCCATAGCGCACAGACACAGTGTTCGGGCGCAACATGCTTCTCGCACAACCAATGCAAGCCCAGCGATTCTCGCTGGGCTTTTTCATGCCATGGATCCCGCCCCACTGCCACTTCACCAGGTCTCACCGACCAACTCCTCGATCCATCAATCCATGATTTGTCAAACATAAATTGTCAAATCGTGATTTAGTAAATCGTAATTTGACAAATCGTAATTTGTAAAATTACGATTTTATATATGACATTCATCGGTCGGAAGAACGAACTCGACTTCCTCGAATCCTGCTATTCCAGCGCTTCGGCACAACTTGTGGTCGTGTACGGCCGCCGGCGCGTGGGCAAAACGGAGCTGCTCACGCACTTCGCCCACGACAAGGAGCACGTGTTCTTCGCCTCCCCCGCCGCCACGAAGGCCGAGCAGCTCGCGGCGTTCTCCCGTCAGATGTTCGAGGCCGGGTCCCCCGCATCCCGGTACGTCACGCAATACGCGGATTGGGAATCCGCCCTCGGCGACGTCGTGAACCTGCCGGTGAAAGGTGACGGCAAGCGCCTTGTCATCATCGATGAATTTCCCTACCTCGCCAAGGCCGACCCTTCGCTGCCCTCGGTGTTGCAGAACCTGTGGGACCACACGCTCAAGAACGCCAATGTGATGCTTGTGCTGTGCGGCAGCGCAATGAGCTTCATCGAGAAGGAGGTGCTCGCCGAGAAGTCGCCGCTGTATGGACGCGCCACGGGGGTGCTCAAGGTCGACCCGATGCCGTACTGGGATGCTGCGCAGTTCTTCCCCACCTACCCCCCCGCCGACAAGGCGCTGAGCTACGCGGTGCTGGGCGGCGTGCCGCACTACCTGGCACAATTCGACCCCTCCGACACGGTGGAGACGAACATCAAGCAGCGAATCCTGCGTCGCGGCACCGCGCTGTATAGCGAAACGGAGTTCCTCATGCATCAGGAATTCCGCGAACCCGCCACCTACAACACCATCTTGAACGCGGTAGCGCTCGGCTCGACGCAGCTCAACGACATCGCGCAGCGCACGATGCTCCAACCCCAGGCGGTGAGCACGTATCTGAAAAACCTCATCGAGGTCAATATCGTGGAGCGCGAGTTCCCCGTCGCCACCAAGCAAACGGTGAAGGCAAAGGCTGCGCGCGGCCTGTACGAGATCAGCGACAATTTCTTCCGCTTCTGGTATGCGTTCGTGGCGCCGAATCGCTCCGACCTGGAGATGGGCGACATCGATGGCGTCTACGAGTACGAGATCGCACCGAAGCTTCATGATTTCGCGGCGCACCCGTTCGAACGCATCTGCGCGGACTGGCTGCGGCGCGAGAACATGCGGCGGGTGCTGCCCTTCCATGCTCAAGACATCGGAAGGTGGTGGAGCAATTCCACCGAGATCGACGTGGTGGCGGTCGACACAACGAAACGGCAGGTGATCGCTGGCGAATGCAAGTTCCGCAACAAGCCGATGGATGTCGCGATGCTGCGGGAATTGCAGGAGAAGGCCACGCAGATTCCCTCGAGCAACACACGCTTCATGCTGTTCTCGCTGAGCGGCTTCAGCCCGGAGCTCGAGAAATTGGCACAGGATGACGATTCCGTGCGACTCGTGGATGTGGCGGCGTTGTACAAGGCGGAGTGATGGGCAAGGCCGCGACGATAGCGAGAACGCAATAACGCCACGAAAACGAATGGGGCGGGGCCTGCAATCACTGGGATTGTAAGCCCCGCCCTATTATTCAGCCGAACAAGCGACCCGATCGGACTGCGTCAGTCCATCAGGCCTTGGCGACGTCGACCGTGATCTCGTCGGAGCCGTCGGCGGTGACCGTGACGGAGTCGGCGAGGGTGTCGGAGGCGACGAGGTCCTTGAACTGCTCGACCTTGGCGGCATCGGCAGCGCTCGGCACATGCACGGTGAGCGTGATGCGGTCGGTGATCTGCAGATTGGCGTCCTTGCGGGCGTCCTGGGTGGCGCGGATCACGTCGCGGGCGTAGCCTTCGGCCTCGAGGTCGGCGTCGAGCGCCTTGTCGAGGAGCACGAAGCCGCCGGTGGGCAGCGAGGCGGAGACCACATCGTCGGTGTCGGAGGCGTTCTTCTCCTCCACGCGATTGATGAGCTCGTATTCGCCATCCTGCAGCGGGATGTCGCCGTTGGGACCTTCGCACACCACGGTGCCGTCGGCGTCCTGGTGCCAGGCGCCGGATTTGGAGGCCTTGATGGCGAACTGCACCTGCTTGCCCAGGCGCGGGCCGGCGGCGCGTGCGTTGACGCGCAGCTCGTGCACCACGCGCAGGCCGTGGGCATCGGCATCCTCGAGGGTGGTGAACTCCACGTTCTTCACGTTGAGCTCGGACTTGAGGGTGTCTTCGTAGGGCTCCACGGCATCCACATCCTCGGCGACCACGGTGAGCAGGCGCAACGGCTGGCGCACGCGGATCTTCTCGGCCTTGCGCAGGCTGAGCGTGGCGGAGACGATCTCGCGCACCTTCTCCATCGCGGCGACGAGCGCATCGTCGGCGACGAGCGTCTTGCCTAGCTCGGTGGCGGGTGCATCGGCCTTGCCGCCTTCGGTGAGGAACGGCCAGTCGGCGAGGTGCACGGATTCGCCGCCCGTGAGGCCCCTCCACATCGACTCGGCTTCCATCGGGGCGAGCGGCGCGATGACGCGGCCGAGCACTTCGAGCGCCGTGTACAGCGTATTGAGCGCGTTCGTGTCGTGCGCGGCGAAGCGGTCGCGGTTGTTGCGGATGTACCAGTTGGTGAGGGTGTCGATGAAGTCGCTCACTTCGCCGCAGGCGTCGGAGATGGCGAATTCGTCGAGGTCCTTCTCCACGCCCAGCACGAGCTTGCGGGTGCGGGCGAGCAGGTAGCGGTCCATGCGCGGCAGGCTGGCGACTTCCTCGGGCTTGACGTGGCGCGCGTCATAGCCGGCGGCGTTCGCGTACAGCGTGAAGAAGTAGTACGAGCTCCACAACGGCAGCATGACCTGGCGCACCGTGTCGCGGATGCCCTCGGAGGTGACGATGAGGTTGCCGCCGCGGAGGATCGGCGAGCTCATGAGGAACCAGCGCATGGCGTCGGAGCCGAACTTGTTGAACACGCCGTTGACGTCCGGGTAGTTGCGCAGGTGCTTGCTCATCTTCTGGCCATCGGAGCCCAGCACGATGCCGTGGCAGATGACGTTCTTGAAGGCGGGCTTGTCGAACAGCGCGGTCGCCATCACATGCAGCAGGTAGAACCAGCCGCGGGTCTGGCCGATGTACTCGACGATGTAGTCGCACGGGAAGTGGGTCTCGAACCATTCCTTGTTCTCGAACGGGTAATGGCACTGGGCGAACGGCATGGAGCCGGATTCGAACCAGCAGTCGAGCACGTCGGAGATGCGGTGCATGTGGCTCTTGCCGGTCGGGTCGTCGGGGTTCGGGCGCACGAGGTTGTCGATCCACGGGCGGTGCATGTTGATCTCGCCCTTGTCGTCGCGCGGGTAATCGCCGAAATCGGCCTTGAGCTCCTCGAGCGAGCCGTACACATCCACACGCGGGTACTTCGGGTCGTCGCTCACCCACACGGGGATCGGGCTGCCCCAGAAACGGTTGCGGGAGATCGACCAGTCGCGCGCGTTGGCGAGCCACTTGCCGAACTGGCCGTCCTTGACGTTCTCGGGGATCCAGTTGATCTGCTGATTGAGCTCGAGCAGGCGCGGCTTGATCTTGGTGACGGAGACGAACCAGGAGCTCACCGGCTTGTAGATGAGCGGGGTGCCGCAACGCCAGCAGTGCGGGTAGGAGTGCATGTAGCTCTTCTCCTGGAAGAGCAGCGCGCGACGCTCCTCGGGAACAGCGGCGAGCGGACCGGTGCTGTTGCGCAGATCGCGCAAGATCGGCTTGTTGGAGTCGAAGACGTACAGGCCCTCGTAATCCGGCACCAGGGAGGTGAACACACAGCCCTCGTCGAGCACGTCCACCGACTTGATGCCCTTGGACTGCAGGGTGTTCATATCGTCCTCGCCATAGGGAGCCTGGTGCACGATGCCGGTGCCCTCGACGGTGTCGACGTAATCGGCGGTGAAGATCTGGAACGCCTCGGGGCCGGGCACGTCACTCTTGGGGTTGCCGTTCTCATCGGCGAAGTACGGGAACACCGGCCAGTAACGCCAGCCCTCCATCTCGGTGCCCTTGAGCTCGCGCAGCACCTGGTAGCCCTCGCCCAGCTCCTTGGCGAACGAGCCAAGCAGCGCCTTGGCGAGGTAGAGCTTCTTGCCAGCGAACTTGCCCTCGGCGGGCTCCACCTCCACGTAATCGATGTCCGGGCCGACCACCATCGCGAGGTTGGACGGGACGGTCCACGGCGTGGTCGTCCAGAACACCACGTAGGCATCCTCGTCACGCAGCTTCACGGCGACGGCGAGCGAAGTGTCCTGGCGATCCTGGTAGACGTCGGCATCCATGCGCAGCTCGTGCGCCGACAGCGGCGTGCGGTCCTTGGGGCAGTACGGCAGCACGCGGTAGCCCTGGTAGGCAAGGCCCTTGTTGTACAGGGTCTTGAACGCCCACATGACGGATTCCATGTAGGGGATGTTGAGCGTCTTGTAGCCGTGGTCGAAGTCCACCCAACGGGCCTGGCGGTGCACATAGGCGCGCCATTCGTTCGTGTACTTCAACACGGAGGCGCGGCAGGCGTCGTTGAACTTGGCGATGCCCATCTGCTCGATCTGGTCGACGGACTCGATGCCCAGTTCCTTCTGGGCCTCGAGCTCGGCGGGCAGGCCGTGGGTGTCCCAGCCGAACACACGGTTGACGCGGTGGCCCTTCATCGTCTGGTAGCGCGGGATCACGTCCTTGGCATAGCCGGTGAGGAGGTGGCCGTAGTGCGGCAGGCCGTTGGCGAACGGCGGGCCGTCGAAGAACACGAACTCATTGCCCGAATGGTCGCCGGAGGGGCGCTCGTTGATGGACTTCTGGAAGGTGTCGTCCTTGTCCCAGTAATCAAGGACCTTCTCTTCCATGTCGGGGAAGTTGGGATTGGGCGTGACGGTTTTCTCGGAGCCGTCCACGACCGCCTTGGGATACACGCGCGAAGTGTCGCTCATATTTCTCCTCATAGCCGGTTTTCCTCAGGCGATGCCGCCTGAGGCGCTACGAGGACGATGCCGAAGCACCGCGGTACCACCTCGCTTGCCCGACGCCGCGCCCGCCCTGCGGCTGCGTGTGCGCCTGGCCACTTGAATGGGGCTATGCGGGCCCCGCCCGCCGGTTCTAGTGAGACTGCATGCGCCGTGCATGGTGAATGCCGTGCGCCGCAGTCCGTTCTTCCGGAGACTCCCCGTTGATGGCGGATCAAAGTCTTGCTGCCGTCATACTACCACCGCCCCGCCGATTGCGCGTGCAGTGGTTCAGCTGGCGGCATGACCGGCGGCCGGCGCATGATGACGGTCGGTCAGGGGGAACGCGCGATGGTACATGGTCACGACTGGGAAGCGGTCACGACTGGGCTGAGCATTCGCCGTTATGGATGCGTTGCGCGATCGCGATCTCCGCGTCGCCATAGGCATAGTCATCGTAGCCACTCTGATGCGATCGGTTGCGGGCGGCGTCCATGCCCATGTAGAGCTGCTCATAGGCGTTCGTCACCGCTTCGTACCGTTCCGCAATCTGTGGTGCCGTTGTGCTGCATGTGTATTGGATCGACCGATGGGAAAGCTCATGCTTGACGACGTCAAGCGTCCACGGATCGTTCACCAGCGTGTCGATGTTCCGGTCGTTGTCGACCACATAGAAACTGTCCAGGTCCGACGAGCAGTAGAACCCGACCAGGGAGGCGTTGTCTATCGCGCATTCGGGTAACGTCAGCTGCGACCCGAGCTTCACCTTCACGCCGAGGTCTGCGGCGGTCTGCTTGATGGCGGCCCATATCTGGTCGCTTGTCTCGCCATCGGCGGCGGTGATCTGGGCTACCTTGCCCTCCCTCGCATGCAGATCATCCATGACCGCCTGGTAATGCGCCTGCGCATCGTCCATGACGGAACGCAGCTTCAACGCGGCCTCGATCCTATCATCCGAATCGGAGTCCCAGTCACCGGAGGCATCCGCATAGGCGTCCAGCGCCTGGCTGACCGTCTGATAATAAGGAGTGCCTGCGGCTTCGTATTGCATCCATGTCTCGTTCCGGCTGGAACTCTTGACGTCCATATACCATGCGTCCAATGCCGTGATCTGGTCGGAGTGCAGCAGGTCGATGCCGTTGCCGGTCATGCCGTCGGCGCCGGCGGCGCACTTCGTCTGGTCCTGGCGCAGTGTCTCGATGCCCTTCTTCGTGTAGTCGCCGTTCACAGCCCATCCGTCCACGGCCTGCAGGGTCTTCGTCAGCTGGTCGCAGGCCTCTTTCGCCGTCAGCCCGTTCGCACCGGTCGCTTCGTCCTGCGGGTCGATCGTTGCCGTCGATCCGCTCGAATACGGCCGGCTGCCGGACGTGCCTGGATACTTGCCCGACCGCGCCGTCACACCGTGGAGAGCCATCGCCACGACGATCAGCACGACGAGCGCCGCAGCGCCCGCGACGATGGCAAGCGTGCGGCCATGCGACGCGTTGCGCTTCGTCGCCGAATTCGCGAAATTCGAGGGATTCCCGGGGTTCATGGGAGTGGCATTACTGAAAGGGCCCTCAGGATTGAAGGGACCAGCGGGATTGAAGGGACCTGTGGAACTGTCGGGACCCGCTTGGTTCGAAGTGCCCATGGGTTTCATAGGCCACGTGGAATGAGATCCCTCAGAATTCGAGGAATCCCTGAAGTTGGGCTGCTGGTACACGTTGACTCCATTCCGTGTTCGCGAGACTTGCAGCATGGTGCAAATCTCCAGTCGGTAGCAAGGCACTCCGTTCCGCTGATTTCCTTGACACGTCTATTTCCACGTACTCCACTTATCTGTGTGGGCACATGTTCCCGCGGACACAGCATCAGCAACACATATGCCCGCAGAGACGTGCGTTTCCAAAGCGTGCGCAGCACCTTCCATGGGCCACGCATGACTGGTCAATGCCAAGATGGGGAATTGTTGTACCTATTAACAAATCATACAGTTACCTCAACGCCAACGCACGCATTTCACCACGCGACACGCTTAGGAAATTCATGCCGGGGAAACGCAAGGTCGGCGCTATGCGTAGCCAACAGGAAGCACGCCAACACTCAGCGCATCAACAGAAGGTCGTAACGTCGCGGACCGCACCACTGCATCAGCCTGCTCAGCGTCGCCAGCCTCGAGCATCGTGTTTCACGCGCTCAGTGTGCCGATGGGAATGACGTAGATGCCATCATCGCGCCGGTAGGCGAAATCCCCCACTCCAATGAGCACCGCGAGGAACTCGGGCTCGCGCACCCTCGCGACGCGCGACGCCTGGGGCGTCTCGCATAGCTTGCCGCGCATGCGCAACAGGTTCTTCGCCGCTTGCTCCACCTTGTCGTGGCTCGTCTTGATTTCGATGCCAGCCCATCGGCCATCGGCCAGTTCGATGACGGCATCGCATTCCAGGTCGGCGTCGTCGTGGTAATAATGCACTGGTTCGGCTGCGGCGTCCGGCAATGCCCGGGCATAGACGAGCAGGTCGCGGATGCACAGGTTCTCGAACAGCAATCCGAATGTCTGCCAGTCCGAGACCAATGCCTGCGGCCCCATGCCCAACGCAGCAGCGGCGAGGGACGGATCGGCGAAATACCTCCGCGGCTTGGTGCGCAGTCGCTTGGGCGACCTGCGGGGCGGCACCCAGCCGGGAATCTCGTCGATGACGAACATATCGGCGAAGGCCTGCGCATACTCCGACACAGTGCGGGCCGATACGAAATCCTCAGGGTTGGATTCCGAGCCATACATGTCGGCGAGCAGCGTGGAGTATGTGGCGGCTTGCGAGACATTGCGCGCCAAGGAGACCAGGAGTCGCCTCGCGATGTGAGGGTCCTTGCCGATGGCAGGGAAACCATTGCGCACCGTGGTGTCGAGGTATTCACGGGTGAGCGTCTGCGCGTCCGGAGCGCTCATGCCGATGGTCTCGGGCCAGCCGCCGCGGCAGACGGCATCGATGAGCTGCGTAGTGGAAAGCTGCGACGCGGCAGGCTGGAACTGCCCGCGGAACAGACCGGCGAGACTCACCGTGGCATTGGACTCCCCGCTTTCCGCGAGCGTCATGGGATTCATGCGCACGCGCCCGATGCGCCCCGCGCCCGTGTGGTTCGGTCGTTGCTCCCCAAGCGGCGTGGACGAGCCGGTGAGCAGCCAGCTGCCCTTGCTGCTGGCACCGCCTTCATCCACCGCATGCCGCACGTGGTCCCACAGCGCGGGCACGAGCTGCCATTCGTCAATGACGTGTGGCTTGTCTCCCAGCAGCATGAGGGAGGGATCGGCATGAGCTGCAGCGAGATTGCCGGCCTCGTCCACGTAGGTGATGGAATTGGCATGGGCGCGGGCCGTCCATGTCTTGCCGCACCACTTCGTGCCGGTGATCTCCACCGCTCCGAAAAGCCGCATGTATCGCTCGATCTGGTCATCCACGATGCGCCGGCGATATCCCTGCGGTGCCGCTGCATATGCAGGAGGTGTTTGAGACATCTGAGGCGACTGGGACGACTGGGGGAACTGGATTGGCTGCGTTTCTTGGAATGCTGGGAAATCCGGCTGCTGCATGGCGCACCTCCATCAAGGACTATTGGATTTGGTAGGGATGGGAATCAGCGAAATTCAAGGCCCGGAAAGACCATTTCCAAAATCCGAATGTTTCAACTACCAAAATCCGAACTTTTCAACTGCACAAATCCGAATCTTCCAACAACAATAATCCGAACTTTCCACCTACCAAAATCCGAATTGCGCAACATCCATCCGAAGACCGCCGATTGGGACGACAGGACCGCCCATCCCGCCCCTAACCTCCGCCATCGGCGGCGGATTATTCGCGCGCCGAAGACGGACCTTAGGAGGCCCTAAAACTGGCCACTAACCTCCGCCATCGGCGCCTCTTTCGTAAGGCGCCGATGGCGGACGTTAGAGCGCCCCCTTTTGCCCTCCTAACGTCCGTAATCGGCGACGGATTATTCCCGCGCCGAATCCGGAGCGTACAACCCCCTTTCAGATGGGTTTACCGTCCGCAATCGGCGCTTCTTTCGTAGCGCGCCGAAGACGGACGTTAGTGCAGCGCGGCGTCGGGACGACATGACCGGAGGACTGCGATAATGGGCGATAGACACTGACAGTCAGGAACGCAGTCAGTGAATGTAGTCAGAAGCGCGGTCAGTCGACCGGCCAGGCACCGACCTGCACTGACCGAGAATGACAGACAGCACATGATCGACATAATCAACATGATCGAGGAGGAATGATGACAGACAGCACAAGCGCCGCAACCCGCGACGCCGCCAATATCACGCAGTACACAACCGATACCATGAATTCCACTGGCGAAGTCACGCCGGAGAGCATCGCCGCATTCTCGAAGGACTTCGCGGCGGACCGCGCCAACCGCGTCGCCGCGAACGCCGCCACGAGCGCCGGCGTGCTCACCGCCGCCACCAGCTACGCCGGGGCACGCGCACTCCCCCGCGATTTCTCCATCGAGCTCACCCAAGGCAGCATCACGAACCAGCGCCGTTCCGGCCGTTGCTGGATGTTCGCCTCGCTCAATACGCTGCGCTACGAACTCATGCACCGGTGGAATCTCGACGACTTCGAGTTCTCGGAGGCGTACCTGTTCTTCTGGGACAAGGTCGAGAAAGCGAACGTCTACCTCGAGAACGTGCTCGCCACGCTCGCCGAGCCAACCGACAGCCGTGTGTTCCAGGCGATCAACGAGGGCCCGGTGGATGATGGCGGTTGGTGGCAGATGTTCACCAACCTCGCCTCGAAGTACGGCCTCGTGCCGGCGAGCGCCTACCCGGAGAACGCGAACACGAAGGATTCCGACGCGTTCGTGCAGTACCTCAACACGATGCTGCGCGATTTCGCCGCCACGATGCGCACCCGTCACGCGGCGGGCATCGGCATCGACGAGTTGCGTGCTTACAAAGCGGAATGCATGAAGACCGTGTATCGCGTCACCGCGATCAGCCTGGGCGAGCCGCCCCGGAGCTTCGAGTTCCTGGCACGTACCAAGGACGATGCAAAGGACGAAGCAAAGGACGAGACAAAGGGCGATGGGAAGAGCGACGCCAAGAGCGACGCAAGGGATGCCGGTAAGGACGCCGAGAAGGATGCCGATACCGCAGCTCCCAAGGACGGTACCGCGAACTACAACGGCACCGATTCCCACCAGCAGATTCATGAGGCATCCATCACGCCGCTGGAGTTCCTGCACAAATACGTGCCGGTGCAACTCGATGACTTCGTCACGCTGTGCAACGCGCCGATGGAGCGTACGCTGTACTGGAAGCGCTACGCGATTGATTGGACCACGAACGTGGCGGGCACCGAGCAGATGACGTTCGTGAATGTGCCGATGAAGACGCTGCGCGACGCGGCGGTGCGCCAGCTGCAGGCTGGGCACCCTCTGTGGTTCGCCTGCGATTGCATGCAGTACGCGCTGCGCGGGGCGGGCGTGTTTGACCCGGCGACCGTGCGCGTGGATGAATTGTTCGGCGTCGACATGCATTACGACAAGGCGCAGGCGATCGAGTACCGCGACGCCGAGTCCAACCATGCGATGACGCTCACCGGCGTGAACCTCGATGCGAACGGCGTGCCCAACCGCTGGAAGATCGAGAACAGCTGGGGCAAGGATTCCGGCAAGGACGGCTACTTCGTGGCATCCGCTGAGTGGTTCGACCGATATGTGACCGAGCTCGTGGTGCGCAAGGAATACCTTGACGACGCCACCCGCGCCGCGCTCACCACCGAGCCCGTCCACATCGCCCCCTGGCAGCCCCTCACCCGCCGCTGCAGGTGATGCCGACGACCTGCCGACACATCACATATGTTTGATGGGGGATACGACGCTTCGTGTCGTATCCCCCATCAAACGGTCTCAATTGTCCGTTTTGTCTGTTATTGCCGTTTTGTACGTTTTCCGATACACTATTGTTTCGGATACATGCTTACGAAACGGAGAGGATGAACGACGATGCAAACAGTCCCCATCTCACGCATCAAAACAGGCTCGCCGTATCTGACAAGCGGCGACGGAACAGCCATTCCTCTGAGTGAAGAGGATCTGCAGCGTGTCATCCGCGCGATTTCCTCTCCGCAACGCTCAACCTCGGACCTGGGCGATTTTGCAACGACTGTCTCAGATAGCGCGCAGGAACTCATCACCACAGGCGCCGCCGCCCGGATTCTCGGCGTTTCCGCAAAAACAGTATCGCGCCTTCTTGATTCCGGAGCGATGCCATTCGTGCGTTACGGGACATCCGGGAGGCGCAAAGTCAAGCGAAGTGACGTGATGGCGTACAAGAAGCGTTCCGAACGCAACCTTCATAAGGGCGTACAGGAAATCCACCAGTTTGCTGACACAGCGGCAAGCGCCGACGAGGACGAGAAGCTACACACCTACCTCGCCCATTTCAAGTAAGCATATACACATACGCAGTTCCCTGATGCAGACTCAATAAAGAAGAAGAAATCCGGCGACAACCCGAATACATTGCTCACTGTTATTAGGAACTTGGAGGAATCATGGACAAGAAAGAACTGATGGAGGAAGCCATCCACACGAACGAGATGGAAGGCGGATACGTTTCAGCGGAATTCCGCAAGGATGCCGCTGAATATGTTCACGGTGACATCAGCATCGAAGAATTGATGACACGCACGAAACGCCGCTGGCATATCAATACTGGGAATAGCACTGGAAACACCGATGAGTAATGAATTCATCGATCCATACATCGATCCCGACACTGGGATTCTGCGCAATCTCATTGGTGCGACAACAAGCGCTTCATTCACAACAGCGGAAAGTGAACTCGTATCAATTCGCTTCAATGAAATGCTTGGGCAGGTCACATGGCATATTACGGGAAGCCTGGATGATCTTAAACGCATCCACCGCTATTTATTCCAGGATGTATTTCCGTGGGCAGGCAATACCAGGACGGTCGAGATACGAAAGAATGCGGAAGGATCCGCATTTTTCCTTCCATCCGCAAACATTGTAATGGGCACGACCTGGGCGCAACAACAATTGCAACAAGACAATATGCTAAGGGGACTTTCACAACAACGCTTCGTCGAACGACTTGCATATCACTATGACAATTACAATTTCATCCATCCTTTCCGCGAGGGAAATGGCCGGACACAACGAGTGATGTGGACTTTCATTGCGCATGAAGCTGGGTACGATCTCAGATGGCAACAAGTGAGCGGAACGGAAAACGATGCTGCCAGCCGCATAGCTGCAGAAGAGAGCAATCTCTCCCCGCTTATCAAAATGTTCGGCAAAATCGTCAAACCATGCGACCCGTCGGCTCCAATTGTTTCTCAGGACGCAGGTGCATCACATCTTCGGCAAACCGATTCCGCATCACCATTCGACTAGCAATCGCATCAAGACTGGAGATATGCTGCCATTCACTGTATGCATAGGGATTCAATGCATAGGGATTCGCACAAGCGATTAGGGTCAAACGATACTTGGAATCCTTGCAGGTATTGCAGCGGTGAATGCCATAGGCACCGGCACAGGCTGGTGCCATTGTCTATGATTATGCTCTTCGATTTTCGATTATCAGAGATTTTGGTCTCGAAATCAGTGTCTTTTCCTCTGATTCTCTGGAAATCCGGTGTCGATACCTCTGACAGGTGAAAATGCACCTGCATCATCATCGATTCCTGCACCATGGTGGCTCCGGGATCCACGGTGGTGGATCCACAACAGTATTGCGAATGGCGTAGTCTTCGCGGCACTCGATACGAGCCGATCATGACAATGCGCGGTGGAGGGGTTGATTCCCTCCACCGCGCATTGTGCTATCGATCCGCTCGAGGCTGAATCACATCGCAAGCATCACACCACGCCTCTCGCACCACGCCGCTCACATCACGCCGCTCACGCGACGGGGCGGACGGCCTCGCGGAGGGCTTCGCCGGCGCTCTTGCCCTCCTCCACTGCTGCCGCGGCGCGGGCGGATGCCTCACGAGTGTCGAGCCCTTCGGCGTGCATCTTCTTCGCCGCCGCGATCATGAGCTTGATGCGGTTGAGCTGGTTGGCCTCGGAGGAACCGGGGTCGTAATCGATGGAGACGATGTTCGCATTGGGGTGCTGGCGGCGGATCTCGTGGAACATGCCACGGCCCGTCACATGGTTGGGCAGGCATGCGAACGGCTGCGCGCACACGATGTTCGGCGCACCGGATTCGATGAGCTCGAGGATCTCGGCGGTGAGCAGCCAGCCTTCGCCCGCCTGCACGCCCAGGGATGTGACCTCCTGTGCCTTGCGCACAAGCTGCGGCAACGGCATGTCGGGCTCGAAGCGCTCGGATTCGGCGAATGCCTTGTTGACCGGAGCCTCGTACTTCTCGACCGCCCAGCGCAGGATCTTCTTGCCGGTGGGGCTGCCGCCGGTGCCCAGCGTCTTGCGGTTCCAGTCGAAGGTGTAGAAGTTCTGGGTCATGAACTCCATCATGCCGGGCACCACAGCCTCGCAGCCCTGGGACTCGATGACGTTGACCACGTGGTTGTTGGCATCCGGATGGTACTTGACCAAGATCTCACCGACGACGCCAACGCGCGGCTTGCGCGGGATGTCGCGCAAGGGCAGCGTGTCGAAGCTGTGGATGATGTCGCGCACGAGCCTGCCGTAATGGTAGGTGCCGTGGCCGAACCACTCGGCGCCGTGCTCGGTGTGCCCGTGATGCTCGATGGTCTCGCGGATCACCGTGTTCCACTTGCGGTACAGTTCCTCGGTGCTGCCGCGCTGCAACTCGTAGGGCCGCACGCGGTTCGTGCACTTGAGCAGCACATCGCCCAGGATGAGCGCCTTCACCGCGCGGTGCACAAGCGGCAGCGTGATCTGGAATCCCGGGTTGGACTCGATGCCCTGGGTGGACAGCGCGATGACCGGCACCTGCGGGAAACCAGCATCCACGAGCGCCTTGCGGATCAGGCCGAAGTAGTTCGTGGCGCGGCACATGCCGCCGGTCTGCGTGATGACGAGGGCCGTGTGGTCGGGGTCGTACTTGCCCTGCACGAGCGCGTTGATGAGCTGGCCGATGACGATGATCGAGGGGTAGCACGCGTCGTTGTTCACGTACTTCAGGCCGCATTCGATGTCTTCGTGCGAGGCATGGCGCAGAATGTCCGTCTTGTAACCGCCGGAGCGGAAGACAGCTTCGAGCAGTTCGAAGTGGAACGGGCTCATCTGCGGACCCACGATCGTGTAGTCTTTCTTCATCTGCTTGGTGAAGGCGACCTTGTGGGCGTATTTCGACAGTCGCGACGTGGTGTGGGATTCGGAACCGACGCCCGTGTTCGTCTCGATGGCGGAGCGGGAGACGACGCCGTGCGCCGCCGCCGCGGCATCACGCGCCTCCTGGTCGGCCTGCTGCTTGGGCACGATGCGGTCGGCGATGCGCACGGTGCCGGTGCGGCGGAACACCGCGGCGTTCTTGGCGGAGGTCTTCGCAGCGGCCTCGCGCTTCGCCTCGGCCTCGCGTTCCTCGATGGCTGCCTTGAGCGAACGCAGACGGATCTTGGCGGCACCCAGGTTGCTCACTTCGTCGATCTTGAGCACCGTGTACACGTCGTCCTCCTCGGCGAGGATCTCCTGCACCTGGTCGGTGGTGATGGCGTCGAGACCGCAACCGAAGGAGTTGAGCTGCACGAGCTCCAGGCCAGGGTATTCGGAGACGAAGCGCGCCGCCGCGTACAGGCGCGCATGGTACGCCCACTGGTTGCGCACGCGCAGCGGCTCCTCCACGTCGCCCCGGCCGTCGAAGAAGACCTCCTGGCGGCTGGCGTGGCTCTTGCCCTTCGCGTCCACGACGCGCTGCACCGGCGACATGGCGCCGCTCACATACGGGTTGAAGCCATCGTCCACCTTGCGGAAGCCTTCGGCATCCTTGGAGCCAGGGCGCACCTCGTCCTTGCCGATGAACGGGGTGAGGTTGAGCTTGCGGCCAGGTTCGAGCCACGAAACCGCGTCCTCGGAGAGCACGACCATGCCCAGCGACGTGATGGCCTCGGGGATGCCGTGGTTGATCTCGGGATCCACGTGGTAGGGCCGGCCGGCGAGCACGATGCCGCGCAGGTTGTGCTCCTTCATGTAGGCGAGCGCGCGCAGGCCCTCCTGCTGCACGTCGTGCTTGAAGATCTTGTCTTCCTTGTAGGCGGCGTCCACCGCCTGCTGCGCTTCCTCGCGGGTCACGTTCGCCCAGGCGAATTCCTCGACGATGCGGTCGACCATGAGCTCATGGTTGGCAAGGTTGAAGTACGGGTGCATGTAGCGGATGCCCGGCTGGTGCAGTTCCGCCATGTTGGCGCCGATCACGCCCGGGTAGTTCGCCACGATCGGGCAGTTGAAGCGATTGTCCATGCCCTGCACGTCAAGGTCCTCGAAATGCACGCACGGGTAGAAGATCGTCTTGTAGCCCTTCTCGAGCAGGTCCTTGATGTGGCCGTGGGCGAGCTTCGCCGGGTAGCAGATGTTCTCGGAGGCGATGGAGTCGATGCCTTTCTCGAACAGCTCGTGGTTCGACCGGCCCGAGACGCCCACGCGGAAGCCCAGGGTGGTGAGCAGCGTGAACCAGAACGGGTAGTTCTCGTACATGTTGAGCACACGTGGGATGCCGATCTCGCCGCGCTTGGCGGCCTTCTCGGTCAGGCGCCGGTAGGCGAAGGCGCGGCGGTACTTGTAGTCGTAGAGATTGGGCAGCGGGGACTTCTTCTTCGTGCGGTCGCCGCCGCGTTCGCATCGGTTGCCGGTCACGTACCGCGAGCCATCCTGGAACGTGGTGATCGTGAGCTTGCAATGGTTCTGGCACAGCTTGCACTGATCACGGGACGTGGTCATGCTCAAGTGGTCGAGTGCGTCGCCATGCAGCAGCGTGCTCGTGGCGCCGTCCTCGTAATGCATGCGGGCGGTGAGCGCTGCGCCGTAGGCGCCCATGAGTCCGGCGATGTTGGGGCGCGTCACCTTGCGGTCCGTCAGCAATTCGAACGCACGCAGCACGGCGTCGTTCAAGAACGTGCCGCCCTGCACCACGATCGTGCTGCCCAGGTCGCCTGCGTCACGCAGCTTGATGACCTTGTACAACGCATTGCGCACCACGGAGTAGCACAGGCCGGCGGCGATGTCTTCGATGGACGCGCCTTCCTTCTGCGCCTGCTTGACGGAGGAGTTCATGAACACCGTGCAGCGCGAGCCCAGGTCCACCGGATGCTTCGAGGCGAGCGCCGCCTTGGTGAAGTCCTCGATGCTCAGGTCCATGCTGGTGGCGAAGGTCTGGAGGAACGAGCCGCAGCCCGAGGAACAGGCTTCGTTGACGGAGATGGATTCGATGACGCCGTCGTTGATGGCGAGGTACTTCATGTCCTGCCCGCCGATGTCAATGACGGACGTGACGCCGGGGCTCACGAGTTCGGCGCCGCGGTAATGCGCCATCGTCTCCACCACGCCTTCGTCCACATGCAGGCCGGCGGTGATGAGGCCCTCGCCATAACCGGTGGCGCAGGAACGCGCGATGAACGCATCGTCAGGCAGCTGCGCCTCGATCTTCTTGACGATCTGGGCAGCGGCGAGCAAAGGACTGCCCTGGTTCGTGCCGTAGCTGGACCACACGATGTCGCGGTCGTCGTTGACGAGCGTCGCCTTGATGGTCGTGGAACCGGCATCGATGCCAAGGAACAGCGGGCCGTGCGCGTCGGCCATCGTGCGCTGGGCGATGAGCTCGCGGTGATGGCGGTCGTTGAACTCGCGACGCTCCTCCTCGTCCTTGAACAGGGGGCGCATCGTCTTGTTCGCCGAGGGCTGGGACTTGAGCTTGTCGAGCCGGGCGAGCAGCTGCTCGATCGTAGAGGCGACCATGCGGTTCGGCTCGGTGGCATCGGTGGTATCGCTCGCGGAAGCAGCGGAAGCGGCGTCGGCGGAATTGACAGCGTCCGCGGAAGCCTCGCCGTTCGGGTTTTCCTCGCCAGTGTGGTCGATGCCACGCGATTCATCGGGAAGAGCCTCGTCGTGCGCGTCGAGCTCCAGCTCGTCGTCGCTCACGATCGCCGCGCCATAGGCGACGTACAGGTGGGCGTTCTCCGGGGTGATGTAGGTATCCACCTTGCCTTCGAGGGTGCGGCGGAACGCTTCGCGCAGCTCGCTCATGAAGAACAGCGGGCCGCCGAGGAACACGACGGTGCCCTTGACTGGCCTGCCGCACGCCAGGCCCGCGATGGTCTGGGTGGAGACGGCCTGGAAGATGGAGGCGGCGAGGTCGGGCTTGGCGGCGCCGTCGTTGATGAGCGGCTGCAGGTCGGACTTGGCGAACACGCCGCAGCGCGACGCAATCGGGTACAGCGTCGTGTGCTGCTTCGCCATGTCGTTGAGGCCTTGCGCGTCGGTGCCCAGCAGCGTCGCCATCTGGTCGATGAACGCGCCGGTGCCGCCTGCGCACGAGCCGTTCATGCGCTGCTCGGGCGTGGGCTTCAGATACGTGATTTTGGCGTCCTCGCCACCCAGCTCGATGATGACGTCCGCCTGCGGGTAGGCGTCGTTGATGGCGTCGGTCTCGGCGATGACCTCCTGCACGAAGGGCACGCCCAGGCCGTCGGCGAGCCCCAGGCCGCCCGATCCGGTGATGGTGAGGCGCACGGGCACGTTGGCGAAGCCACGGGATTCGAGCACCTTCTTGATGTCGGTGAGCAGGCCTTCCGCCGTGGCGCGCACGTTCGCATGATGACGGCGGTAATCGCTGAAAAGCACGCGGGCGTCATCCGCCGTGAGCGGCTCGGCGGGTGCCTGGGGCTTGGGCGCCGCCATGTCGAGCACCACGGCCTTGACCGTGGTGGAGCCTACGTCGAAACCGATGCGGATGCGCGGGCTCGCCCCGCCTTCCGCTGTTTGGGCCGCATTCGTCGCAAACGAATCCGTCACAGGTTCCTCCTCCTGGGATACGTCACCTACTCAAGGCGCCCTGCCATGTGCCCGCCCGCCCCGCCTCAGAAGGTTTCGGGCGTCGGTTCGTGCAGCGCACGCGATTCATGCGCTGCCAGTCCCATGCTTCGCAACAAGCAACATGGCGCAGGTCTTATGGCGCGATACCTGGCCGCGCTGTCCATCTAGATACGCCCGTGGTGCAATTGGCCCACGGATATAGGGAAATTCTGAAGTGAAGTCTACCCACTGCTCTGCCCGCGCAAGAGCGCGCGGCATGGTGCATCGAGGTGATTTTCCTCACAACGTAATCGTCGCAATCCACGATGCTTCCATCGCGTTGACTATTCGAGCGGTGCATGCCGTTCGACACGTGCCATCCAAGACGCGCCACGTCAGTGCCGCATCAGCGTGCTGTATCAGCGCTGTATCAGCGCTTCGTCAGCTGGTAGTACGAGAGCAGGCCCATGTAGTTGAACTCGACGTCCTGCATCTGCAGGCTGGAGCCGGCGTTGACGTTCGCGTACCACAGCGGGATCACCGGCAGGTCGGTGAGCAGCAGCTGCTCGGCCTTCTGGTAGGTGGCTATCGACTCGTTGAGGTCGGTCTGCTTGGCGGCCTCGTCCATGTATTCGTCGAACTGGGCGCTCTTGTAATCGCCGTTGTTCAGGCCCTTGCCATCGGCGGACGAGGAGTCGTAGCCCTGCACCAGGTAGCCTTCGGGGTGCGGGTAGTCGGACTGGATGCCGGAGCGGAACGCCGCGCCGATCGTGCGCTCGTTGACCTGGGTGCTGAAGTCCTTGCTCGTGGCGATGCTCTCGCCCTGCGCGTCGATGCCGAGCACGTTCTTGATGGAGTTGGCGACGGCGTCGACCCACTGCTTGTGGTCGCCGTCCGCGTTATAGGCGATGCGGAAGGTGCCGCTCCATGGCGAGATCGCGTCGGCCTGCGCCCACAGCTGCTTGGCCTTGTCGGCGTTGTAGGTGAGCACGCCGTTCGTGTCGAGCTTGTCGGAGTAGCCCGAGATCGTGGGCGCGAGGAAGTCGGTGGCGGGCGTGGCGCTGCCGTACATCACCTTGGACGTGATGGACGCGCGGTCGATTGCCATGCTGATCGCCTCGCGGCGCAGCGCGCCTTCCTGGCCGCTGAAATGCTCGAGGTTCTGCGGGATCGTGATGGACTTGAACGCCGGGCCGTTCTGCGTGTAAGCGTTGATCGTGGAATCGGACTGGTAGGTGCTCAGCGCGGACGTGGGGATCTGGTCGAGCACGTCGAGGTTGCCCGATTGCAGGTCGGCGTAGGCGGTGTTGAGGTCGGAGTACACGCGGAAGCTGATGCCGCCGTTCTGCGCGTTGCGCGGACCGGTGTATTTGTCGTTGCGGCGCAGCTCGATGCTCTGGTCGGGCGTCCAGGACTGCAGCACGTAGGGGCCGTTGCCGATCGGCGCCTTGCCGAAGGCGTCCATGTCGTCATAGGCGACGGACGGCAGCGGCAGGAACGCGACGTCGCCCACCTTGTAGGGGAACGAAGAATCCGGCTGCTTGAGCGTGACGTCGAGCGTCGTGTCGTCGACGACCTTGAGCCCGGAAAGCTGGGCGTTCTTGTCGCCCTTGGCGTCCTGGAGCTCGTCGTAGCCCTTGATCGTGGCGAAGATGGCGGCGCCCAGCTGGCCGTTGGCGGCGTTGGCGGCGTAGGACCACGCGCGGGCGTAGCTCGTGGCGGTCACGGCCTCGCCGTTCGAGAACGTGCGGCCGGACTTGAGCTTGATCGTGTACTCGGTGGCGTCCGAATTGGGCGTGATGGACTCGGCGTCGTCGTATTCGAGGTCGCCGCTCGTCGAGAACGTCACAAGGCCGTCGAACACCTGCGTGACGATCTTCCAACCGGCGGTGTCGGCGATGTCGCCCGGCAGCAGCTCGGTGGTGGGTTCCACGGAATTGACGGAGATGATGGCGTCGGAGCTCACTTCCGCGTTGCCCGACTTCTTGGACGAGCAGGACGCGAGCGGCACGACCACGAGCACGGCGGCAAGGGCGGCGGCGATGAATCGCGCAAGGCGTGGTGAACGGGCGCGGACGGCGCGCGCGAGGGACGGCAGCGACGGGCGTGACATGTGATTCCTCTTCTCTCTGGCGGTTCTTGCCGGCAGTTCTCCTGACAGCTCGGTAGCGGTTCGTTAGCAGCTCGTGCCGGCAGGATGACTGCATTCAAGTCTGTGTTTCGTTTCTTCAGCCACGGCGTGGATCGCTCTGATGGGATTTCAAGAAGACAGGGGTGGCTGGGATGGGTTTTGTTAGTTACACAATATTGCACGCCGCCAACCACGCTATGCCCAGCGCGAACCTGACACGCCGAGCGTCGCCGGACGTCGCGACGCCGTCGAATAACACCTTCGAATAACACCACTGTGCGCAATCATGCAATATCATGGAGTAAGCGATGGCACAAGGCGGCACCCCGATGACGAGGAGCGGCTGCCGCACTGCCATCGGGAGCATCCTCACAAGCATTGCATCCGCGCCACGGGCTGGGAGACAGGCCGCAGGCGTGGAGAAAGAGAGAAGACATGCAGCCCAGGCATCTTGGCATCAAGATTTTCTTGGGGTTCCTGTGCGCGATCTGCATCCTGGGAACCCTGTCGTGGTGGACTCCCTATTCCTGGGAGACGCTTCCGTTCATGCCTACACTCAGCGCGATGTCACCTTGGTTCATCGTGCTCATCCTCATCACCGTCATCATCGCAGTGTTCGCGCGCCGCGGCGTGGCGCTCATCGTGCTCGCGCTGTGCATGATCGCCCAAACTGCAGCGATCATGCCGTACCTGGGGCACGCCGACACCGAGCTTTCCGCCGGCACCCGTGAGATCATGGCGGACATGGCGACCGCCGATTCCAAGGACCCGCAGCTCCAAGGCGGCATTACCGCAAGCAAGAGGGCGAGCACCACGGACCAATGCGCCCGCATCATGACGCTCAACGTCAAGGGCGGCCTCGCCGACCCCACGCAGATCATCGACACGGTCGCCGACCGCCGCGTGGAGGTGCTCGCCTTGCAGGATGCGAATGACAGCTTCATCACGCAGCTGCAGGAAGACGGGCTGAACGACTACCTGCCCAACCTCATCAAGTCCGACCCCGATGCGTCCGGCAACGTCAATGTGATCTTCACGATGGACACGCTGGGCGACCCCTCCTCCAAGTCCATCTCGTCCTCCTTCCAGCAATACCCGACCGCAACCATCTCGTTCAAAGGCGACACAATCCGTTTCATCGACGTCAACACCGTGAAGGCAAACACCAGCAGCGACCTGTGGGGGGCGTCCCTCAATGAGATCACCGACTGGGCGCAACGGTATGCCATGGGCGACACCGCGTACATCCTGTTGGGTGATTTCAATGCGACGACGAGCCAGCAGCACATGCAGCGCATTCTGGATGCCGGCTTCCGCGACGCGGCGCGCGTGACGCGCACCGGCATGCAGTTCACCTGGCCGTCCGACGAGACGCTCGTGCCGTCGATGGCGGCCATCGACCACATCCTCGTCAACCAAGGCGTGCATGTGGGCGACGCCACGACGATGAAGATCGCAGGCACCGACCACAAAGCCGTGCTCGCCACGATCGAGCCGAGCACCCAGACGGATGACAACAAGAGCTAAGAAGCACTTCAAGTAAGCGCTGACGGCTCGGCTCCGATAACGGAGCATGAGCCTCGAGAATGACGCTCGACAATGACAATGAGGGGTTGGCCGAAAGCAGCCAACCCCTCATTCATGCCTGGCGTTCATTCATGCCTGGCGCCATGCCGCGGCTCAGCCCAGCTGCGTGCCGGCGTGCTGGGCGCCGGACTGCTGCTGCTCGCGCGCCGCATCGAGCTGCGAGCGCACTTCCTGGAGCAGCGCCTGGGCGCGGGTGGCGAGCGCTTCGCCGATCTGCCAGTAGCGCAGCGAATCCTCGAGCGAAAGCCCGCCGCGCTGCAGCTTGTCGACGATGGCGGTGAGCTGGTCGCGCGCATCCTCGTAGCTCATCGATGCGATGCGGGCGCGGTCCTCGTCGGTCATGCCCTTCATCTCCACCTTTTCCAGCGGGCGCGCGGTGTCGGCGGTCTCTTCGTTCGTTTCCTTGATATCGGCCATGATTGGTCTCCTTTTGTATGTGATTGTGTGTGATTGTCTGTGTCTGTCTGATGTGTATTTGTCTGATGTCTGTGTGATTGCCTGAGCGATTGCCTGTGCCTTGTCGGTGTGGCTCGCATTCGCCTCTGCCCTAGGATTCGCGTGCGCTTCCGGCGGTCTTCGTGGCGGTGAGCACGCCACGGCTCACGATGACCGTCACCTCGCTGCCGTCCGGCACATCGGCAGGATCGGCGATCACATGGCCGTCCGCCGTCTGGGCGATCGCGTAGCCGCGGTCGAGCGTGGACTGGGGACTCAGCGCGGTGAGCGTCGCCTTGCGTTTGTCGATGCCGGAATCCTCGAAGTCCACCAGGCGCGTCATCGAATTAAGCAGCGTCTCGCGCTGGTGCTTGAGGCTTTCCTCGAGCGGGTCGAGCATGGACGCGGGGTTGGTGAGCATCGGGTTCGACAGGTAGCCGGCGAGGCGCCCCTCCTCCACCCTCACGGTGCGGTCCATGAGCATGTCGATCGCCGAGCGGGCCTGGGCGATGATGTTCCATTGCTCGTTGACGTCCGGCACGACGGCCTGCGCGGCGCCGGTGGGCGTGGTGGCGCGGTAGTCGGCAGCGAGCTCGATGAGCGTCCAGTCGTCCTCATGGCCGATGGCGGAGACGATGGGCGTGCGGCAGGCGGCGGTGGCGCGCACCACCCCTTCGTCGGAGAACCCCACGAGGTCCTCGAAGCTGCCGCCGCCGCGGGCGACGATGATGACGTCCACATCCGGGTCGGCGTCGAGCTGCTCGATTGCCTGGATGACTTCGCGCGGGCAGTCCGGGCCTTGCACCTTGACGTAGGCGGTCTTGAAACGGATGATGGGCCAGCGCAGACTCGCGTTCGTCTTCACATCGCCTTCGGCGCGGGCTCCCGGGGCACAGATGAGGCCGATGCAGCGGGGGAACTCCGGCAGCGGCACCTTGTTCGCCTCATCGAACAGGCCTTCGCCCTTGAGCCGGCGGCGCAGCTCCTCGATGCGCGCAGCAAGGTCGCCTTCGCCGCACCGGCGTATCTGCTCCGCCTTGAACGACAGCGACGTCTGCTTCTCCCACAGGTCCGGCCTGCCGTACACAACCACCTTGTCGCCTTGCCGCAGCCCCAGCTGGGCCGCCTGGTTGGCGGGCTCGCCGAAGGCGACGACGCGCATCGAGACGTCCTCGTCGTTGTCGCGCAGCGTGATGTAGGCGGAGCCGCGGCGGCGCATGTCGATCTGCATGATCTGCCCTGTCATCCAGCATCCCGGCCATTTGCGCACGGCGCCCGCGTACTGGTGGCTCGTGTAACCCACCGGCCACGGCTCGTCGGGCGTCGTGTCATGCGACCAACGCGGGATCTGCCCCTTGCCCCATGCCACATAAGGGATGTCGCGCGGCTGCGCCGGCTGGGCCTGCTGTTGCTGCGCGGCTGGCATCCCTGGCTCCCCCGCTGGCATTCCCGCGTCTGGTGTCACGCCTGGCGCGGAGTGTGAATTCCACCACATGCTGTGTGCCTCCTTGTTCCGTTCGTCTTCCGTTCGCATTCCTTGCGTTCGTCTTCCTTGTCAAACCTGCTTGCCAGCTTACCGTGACTCTCCGCGCCACGCCGGGATGGCGACGCCGCGTGGCGATTCGCAGCGGCAGCACCGTGTGGCCGCGTGCCACTCTAATCGACAAGCATTCTTAACAGCGTTCATGAATTCATCATCACATCACCCTCCATTCACCTGCAGTCCCGAGTCAATTCACTTGCGTTCCCTAGCGTTGCTTGTGGCGGCGGAACAGAGCCGGCCCTCCAACGGCATCCGTGCCGCGCACAGGAGAAAGCCCATTCCCTCCGGGTTTTCAGCATGACGGCGCCCCATCTGCGCCGCGTGCATCTGCAATAGGTATTAGAGAAGAAAGATCAACGGATCAATGCATACCAATCACTCCATCCGGCGCAAGGTCATGGCCGGATTCACCGCTGTTCTCGCCGGCGCCACCCTTCTGGGCGCCGTGCCCATGGCTTCGGCAACCGAAACCGCTGACGTACAGTCCCTCAGCCAGCACGGCGGCGCCCAGCGCATCGGCAACACCGGTGCCACCGGCAAGGCCAAGAACGTCATCCTCTTCATTGGCGACGGCATGGGCGACTCCGAGATCACCATCGCCCGCGATTACCTCTACGGCCCTGGCGGCACGCTCAACGGCATCGACAAGATCGGCCAGGCGGGCGCCACCTCTGCCACCGAGACCGGCATTGGCCAATACACCACCTACGCGACCGGCGATGGATCGAGCCGCACCAACCAAGTGACGGCGGTCACCGATTCCGCCGCATCCGGCTCAGGCTGGGCAACGGGCACCAAGACCTATAACAACGCTGTGTCCGTCAACAACAGCTTCACCCCGCAGATGAACCTCCTCG
This sequence comes from Bifidobacteriaceae bacterium, assembly GCA_029227215.1. Classification (GTDB taxonomy): domain Bacteria; phylum Actinomycetota; class Actinomycetes; order Actinomycetales; family Bifidobacteriaceae; genus Pseudoscardovia. The sequence continues at coordinate 39,617 of JAQXZM010000108.1, forward strand.
AGCTCGCCAAGGCAAAGGGATTGGCAACCGGCAACGTGACCACCGCCGAAGTCCAGGACGCGACCCCGGCAGTCATGGAATCCCACTCGACGCAGCGCTCCTGCTACGGCCCGCAGGGCAAGACCGACGGCACCTCCGATGATTCCGAGAAACGTTGCGACGCCGAACAGCTGCTGCAGAACGGCGGCATCGGCTCCATCTCGGAACAGCTGCTCGACACTCGCGCCGATGTGACGCTCGGCGGCGGCAACAAGTACTTCAACCAGACCGCACAGGCCGGTCAGTGGGCCGGAAAGACCCTCAAGGAACAGGCCACCGAACGCGGCTACCAGTACTTCGAGGATCCTTCCCAGCTCGCCTCGCTGACCGAAGCGAACCAGGACTCCCCTGTGCTTGGCCTGTTCTCCTCCGGCAACATGCCGACGCAGTACAACGAGTCGAAGGCACTCGACCATGACACGGCTGAGCAGATGGCACTTGCCGGCCAGCAGGATGGCAACCAGAGCCTCGTGAGCTGCTCCACCAACTCCGAGTGGCTCGGCAACAAGGGCGCATCCCTGGCTGACATGACGTCCAAGGCCATCGACCTGCTCTCCAACAACCAGAACGGCAAGGACAACGGCTACTTCCTGCAGGTCGAGGGCGCCTCGATCGACAAGCAGGACCACAACGCCAACGCCTGCGGTCAGATCGGCGAAACCGATGACCTCGACAAGGCCGTCGCCGCCGCCCTCTCCAAGGTGGACCTGTCCAATACGCTCATCATCGTGACCGCTGACCACGCTCACACGAGCCAGATCGTGTCGTGGCCGACCTACTACGGTCTGACCACCCCGCTGCGCGCAAAGGACGGCTCCGCCCTCTACGTCGCCTACGCCACGTCTTCCTCTCCGATGGACCAGGGTGGTTCCATGAGCCACACCGGCACCCAGCTGCGCATCGCAGCCTCCGGTCCCGGCGCCTCCCGTGTGAACGGCCTGACCGACCAGACAGATAACTTCTTCACAATCGCCAAAACGCTGGGACTGGCGAGCAGCACTGAAGAAATCGCTGCACAGTCCGACGGCGCCGACGCCACGGTGTCCAAGGCTGCCGATGGCTCCTACACCGCGAATGTGACTGGTTTCAACGGCGACGCGTCGCTCTCCTACTCGCTCGTCGACAAGGCGACAGGCAAGACGATCGCTTCGCAGGACGGCTGCACGGTTGACAACGGCCACCAAGGCGTGTGCGGCGTGCGTGTGCGCACCACCCAGACCACCCCGATCGCCTTCCCCGCTGACGCAGTGGCCGAGGGCGGCACCTACGAGCTGACCGTGACCGGCAAGCAGTCCGGCAAGAAGATCGTCAAGGAATTCCAGGGTGTCGCGAACAACGCCTCTGCAACGACCGACAACAACGGCGACGTCGCAGTCCCGACGACCGACGGTGAGGCCATCGCCCAGGCCGAGGCACAGGCAGCAAAGCAGAAGGAAGCCGCAACCCTGGCCAAGACCGGTGTCGCAATCGCCCTCATCGCCATCCTCGCCGCGGTCTGCGCGGCGGCCGGCATCAAGTTGCGCTCCAACGGCATCGCCTTCCGTGACGATGACGCCGAGTGATGACACTCCTGTAAGCCTGTAAGCCCTGCGCTCCCCTGAAGACGCGCTGGCTCCTAGGATCGGAATTTCCGATTCCCCGGAGCCGGCGCGCTTTCTTTTGATTCGGCATGGTTCCTTTGAGTCAGTTCGGTTTCTCAAATTCACCCCGATTTCTCAAAACCAGCGCCTCGTCCCTTCCACATTCCGGCGGGAGGGATTTCATTATTCTCCGCCCATCATCCGCAATAATTTCTCCTCCCTCCACTCCCGTTTCTCCTCTGGCCGAGCCTCCGCCATCGGCGACAAATTAACAGGTCGCCGAAGACGGAAGTAACAGATTCCTAAAAAGGATTCCGAACCTCCGCCTTCGGCGACCCATGAACCGCTTCGCCGAAAACGGCAGTTACACACCCCAAAACAGGTTCCCCGTTCTCCGCCATCGGTGGCAAAAGCAAAACCGCCGGAGACAGAGCCACAGGCCCCGGGAAGGGACCCGGCCCCGCCTCCGGCGGCACCCGCCTACGCGTGGACCGCGTACCAGGCGACACCCTCACGCGTCCAGCCGACACGACCCAGATACTGGTCCTCCGCCCTGTTCAGCGTGTAATTATGCGCACCAGCCCTGGCATTCGGATTGTACTCACGATACAGCGGCGCGCGGCCCTGGTTCTCGGCGGAATACCAGCCGACGCCCTCGCTCTTCCAGCCCGCCTTCACGAGCATGTCACGCTCCGCCTTGTTCATCGTGTAATGATGGTCGCCCGCGTTCGGATTGTACAGACGGTAGACGGGCGTGCCGCTCTTCGCGGGCGCCGTCCAGCCCACGCCCTCGTACTTCCAGCCGACCGCGGCAAGATGGTCCCTCTCCGCGGCGTTCCCCGTATAGAAATGCTCACCGCTGTTCGGATTGTACAAACGGAACATCGACACCGTCGGCGCGGCAGGCTGCGCCTTCCTCGCCCACCGGGCGTACAACGTCAGGTCGCCCGTGACCGGCTTGCCGAAATCATACTCCGAGCCTCCGCTCTTCGCCGTGTACCAGCCCGCGAAGACGAAACCGCTCCGCGCCGGGTCGGCGGGACGCGACGCCATCCGGCCCGCCGTCACCCGCTGCGACGCGACGCCCGACCCGCCTTGCGAATCGAACGACACCGCATACACCTTGGGCGTCGGCGC
>JAQXZM010000109.1 GCA_029227215.1 Bifidobacteriaceae bacterium
GCCTGCAGCTGGGTGCGGATCTGGTGCGTCTTGGCGCCACGGATGAGGGCGGCGATTGCCGGCGTGGAGTACATGACCTCGGTCGCCGGCACGCGGCCGTGGCCCGAGGCACGGGGGAGCAGCGTCTGCACGATCACTGCCTGCAGCGTGGAAGCCACCTGGATGCGAATCTGCTGCTGCTGCGCCTCCGGGTACACGTCGATGAGGCGGTCGACGGTGGACGCGGCGTCCTGGGTGTGCAGCGTGGCGAACACCAAGTGGCCGGTTTCCACAGCGGTGAGTGCCGTCGAGATCGTTTCGAGGTCTCGAAGCTCGCCGACCTCGATGATGTCCGGGTCCTCACGAAGGGCGTGTTTCAAAGCCTCGGCGAAGCTCTTCGTATCGGTGCCGATCTCGCGCTGGTTGACGATGCAGTTCTTGTGGCGATGCACGAACTCGATAGGATCCTCGATCGTGATGATGTGATCGTGGCGTTCGGCGTTCGCCTTGTCGACGATGGCGGCAAGCGTGGTGGACTTGCCGGAACCGGTCGGGCCGCAGACCAGAACGAGGCCACGGGGCAGCAGTGCGAGGTCCGCGATGCGCGGATCGAGGCCGAGCTGCTGGGCGTTCTTGATCTCGAGCGGAATGGTTCGCAATGCGAGGCCCACGCCGAGACGGTCGCGGAAGATGTTGACACGGAAGCGCTCCAGCTCGCCGATGGCGAACGACAGATCGAGCTCGAGGTCCTTCTCGAAGCGCTCGCGGTCTTCCTCGGTCGTCATCACCTTGACGACGTCCCAGGTCTTGTTGCCGTCCCACACGGAGAGGTCGACGAGCGGCTTGAGCTTGCCGTCCACGCGGAGCGTGGGGTGGGCGCCCACCACGAGGTGCATATCGGAGGCGTTCTGCAGCACGAGCTGGCGCAGCGCCTCGACGAACTCCGGGTCGGAATCCGGGTACTGCACGTCCATCTGCTTGACCACGGCCTCGGCGCGTGCCTTGCGCTCCTCGTTCGCCTTGGACTTATCGTCCGCGGAATCCAGCGGCACCACGAACTTGTCAGGCTTGACGAACGTGCCCGGCATGCCTGGCATCGGCTGCATCTGCTCGGTCTGGGCGGTCTGCGCAGCCGCCTGCTGCGGCGCTCCCTGCATGGGCCGGCCCTGCATGTAGCTTTGCTGGCGCGCCTGCTGGATGCGCTGGATCTGCTGAAGCTGCTCGGGGCTCATCTGCTGGGTGGCGGCGTTCTGGAACGCCTGCTGGTTGGCTTGCTGGGCATATGGGTTCTGGCCATAGCCGCCCTGCGCCTGGGCGTATCCGTTGCCCTGGCCCTGGCCGTACTGCTGGCCGTAGCCCTGCTGTGCATAGGGGTTGCCCTGGGAAGCCTGCGCGTTCTGGGCATTCTGGGCATTCTGGCCATAGCCTTGCTGGCCATAGCCTTGCTGGTAGCCCTGGTAGCCGCCCTGCTGGGGCTGTTGCGCGTACTGCATGCGCTGGTAACCCTGCTGGGATTGGTCTTGGGCGTTCTGGGACGGGGCTTCGCCGAACTCGTTGCGCTCGGCGGTTTCTTCGGCGTTCTCGCGGCGCCGCGATTCAAAGGGGTTGTGCATGGTGGAGGGGACTTCCTTGTCTTGAGATGGTTGCGATTTCTGAGATTGCGATGCCTGCGCCTGAGCGGCCTGAGTGGTCTGAGACTGTGCACCCTGGGCCTGCGCGGCGGGTTGCTGGGCTTGGCCGGCGCGTTCGGCCTGCTGCGGCGCGGACTGCGATTGCTGCTGCGGCGTGGGTTGACCGTGCTCGCCGGCAGCGCTCTGCTGCATCTGGCGGCGTGCTTCCTTCGCGTTGGCGAGGGCCTGTGCCAGGCGTGCGGCCTTCAATGCCGCAGGGTCCTGGGACTGCGCGGGGGCACCAGTGGTGCCTGATGCACCCGCTGCGTTCGGCGCGCCAAGTGGAGACTGCGGGGCGTTTGCGGTTGGCGCGGTTGGCCGAGCAGCACTGGTGGGCTGGGACGGACGGCTCGGCTGGGCTGCCGCCCGTGCCGCTTCCTCGTTGCGTGCGCGGGCAGCGCGCATGCGTTCGGCGCGTGCACGAGCGGCCTGCAATGCTGGGTCTTCGTTGGCGGATGCCTGCGAGGCGGCGGAAGAGGAGGTAGCAGCAGTGGGGGAGGCGGTACCGCGAGCGGCAGCCGAACCTCCCTGTGCGGAAGCTGCCATCGCCTGTGCCGCCTGAGCACGTACCGCATCTGCGGAAAGATGCGCGGAATTCCCGCCGTTCGCCGGTGTGGCCTGCTTGGAGGCAGCCTGCACATCGCGCTTATCGGTTTGTGCGCCGCGGGAAGACTCACTTGCGGTGGATGCGGCGGTGGCATTGGTATCGCTGTCTTCGCCGGCTTGCTGGGCAAGGGCCGCACGTTGCGCTTCGCGGCGCATCCGTGCGCGGCGTGCGCGTTCCTCGGATTCCTGCTGCTGTTGGCGCATCAGCTCGTCGGCCTTGCGGCGGCGTTCGGCGTCGGCATTGCGCTGCGCTTCCACATCGGCATCGCTCTGGTTCATCATCGAGCGAGCCTGGCGGCGCAGTTCCTGGATGTCAATCGGTGCCGGTGCATGCTTCTCGGTGGCAGCGGGCTTGGGAGCCTCGTCTTCAACACGGTCATTGAGGCGTGCCGCGGCGTGTGCCGATTCGAGGGCGGCAAGCATCGGGTCTTCCCCAGATGCAGTGCCGTTCTTGCCGGTGCCAGTGGATTGGGCGCCGGCAGATTCAGGCTTGCGGGAAGGCTGCGCGGAGGGCTTCGCCGATGCCTGTGCCGACCCCTGTACTGCAGCGTGCGGGGATTGCGCTGCCGAGCGTGATGCATCGGCTGCCGGCTTCGCCGCTTGCTGCGGGGGTAGCGGATGGGCGAACGGGTTCCTCGCCGCGTTCTCTCGCGCCTGCTCACGAGCCTGCTGCGCCGTGGTCTGGTAGGCGGGGGAGCGCTGCTCGGTATGCGAGCGTTGTGCGGGAGCGCCAGCGGCGGAACCTGCAGCGGCAGCGCGCGCCTGGTTTGCCACGCGCTGTGCCATGAGGTCCTGTTGCGCATTCTGTGCCGATTGCTGATGATTGGCGGGCGTCGAAGCGTTTCCTGCTGCGGCGTGCCCTGTCGCGGCATTCCCCGCCATAGGAGCGCCAGCGGCCTGTGGATGCAGGCGTTGCATCGCGCGGGCAATCGCCGCCTCAGCGCGGGCATTCGCCGCGTCATCGGCGTTTTGCTCGGATCGGTTGAATCCCCCTGCGAAGCTGGGGGTGCCCGTGCGCACGCCGTTGGCAGCCATGCTGTTCACAGACGTGCCGTTCACAGGCTGATTCGGCCGGGTGGCGGCATTGCTGCTGCGTGCGCCGCCGTTGCCGGCGTTGTCGCTCGCGTCGTCGGCGTTGTCGTCGCTGCCATTGTCGCCATTGTTCTTGCCGTCGCCTTGCGACTGGCCGTCGGCGGCATCGCGCAATTGCGAATCCGCCTCGGCGTTGAACGGCGCCTCGGTGTCGAGGATGTCGAAGAATCCGAATCCGTCAGACCCTGGCGAGCCTGCGCCGTCACTGGATATTTCGTCGGGCATGGTCACGCCCTTGAGCTCCGACAGGTCGTCATCGTCCGAGTCGGCGGGGTTGCTGCCATGCGGTTGTTGATCGGTTGTCATTGGTGCACCTCTGACTCTCTTTCCCTTTGGTAAGGCCTGTGCTATCGAACGGGCGCTGAACTGGACGCCGGCTTGCGCCGGCGATCCGACTCCGTGCATCGTCCGTCGTCGGGCATCGGGTTGTTTCCCTCGGTTTCGGGGCCTATCACGGTGACTGCTGGCGACGCTGCTTCGATACCTGCCAGCATTGGCAAGCCGCGGCAAACCCTCTGTGCCGATTCTATCCCATGTTCGAGGCGTTCGCCTCCAGTGCGTGTTGAATGGAACGATTCGCATGCACCGAAGGTCCGAATGCCTCGAACATAAGGGTGAATCGGATGGTGTCAGTAACCGTGCTGTTACATGGCCGAGCTTCTTCAGGGCTGTGTAACGGCACCGTCACATTGTTACACGGTCACGCGCACGATCTCCTCGACCGACGTGATGCCCTGCTTGACCTTGTCCCAGCCGTCGGCGCGAAGGCTCGTCATGCCATCCTTCTCCGCCTGCCGCTGGATCTCGAGGGAGGTGCAGCCCTTGGCGATCATCGATTCCATTTCGTCACCCACGCCCATCACCTGCTGCACGGCGACGCGGCCATGGTAGCCGGTGTTCGAGCATTCCTTGCAGCCGACGGGGCGGAACACGGTGGGCAGCTCGTCGCCTTCCTTCCACGGCACCTCGAGCATGCGCAGTTCGGCGGGCGTCGCCTTGTCTTCCTTCTTGCAGTACGGGCACAGGCGGCGGGCGAGTCGTTGCGCCATCACGCCGCACAGCGACGCGGAGATGAGGAACGGCTCCACGCCCATCTCCACCAGACGGGAGACGGCGCTCGGCGCGTCGTTGGTGTGGAGGGTGGAGAGCACCAAGTGGCCGGTCAATGCTGCCTCGGTCGCGATCTTCGCGGTTTCGGCATCACGGATCTCGCCGATGAGCACCACATCCGGGTCGGCACGAAGGATGGACCTCAGGGCGGCGGCGAAGGTCATGCCGGCCTTGTTGTTCACCTGCACCTGGTTGATGCCCTTCATGCGGAACTCCACAGGGTCCTCGACGGTGATCACGTTGATCTCGGGGCGTGCCACGTTGCCCAGCGTGGCGTACAGCGTCGTTGACTTACCGGAACCGGTAGGACCGGTGACGAGCACCATGCCATACGGGCGGGTGTACGCGGCCTTGAACACCTTGTAGTTGCGTTCCGAGAAGTTCAGGTCTTCGACCTTGAGGTTGCCTGCCGGGGTGGAGAGGATTCGCATGACGATCTTCTCGCCCCACACGGTGGGCAGCGCCGCTACACGAAGGTCCACGTTCTTGCCATTGTGGCGCACCGTGATACGGCCATCCTGCGGCTTGCGGTGCTCGCCGATGTCCATGTCGGAAAGCACCTTGATGCGGCTGATGACGCCTTGCGTCATTTCCTTCGGCGCCTTCTGGAACACGTGGAGCACGCCGTCGATGCGGAAGCGCACCTGCAGGCCGTCCTCCTGCGGTTCGATGTGGATATCGGAACAGTGGTCGTCGATGGCCTGGCTGATGATCAGCGACACGAATCGCGCCACGGGGCTCGTCGCCTCGGCGTCCTCCTGGGAGTCGTCGAGCGAGACCTCCTTGCGGGTGTTGGCGACGATCTCGTCGGAGATCTCCTTGAGCTCGTCGTTGGCGCGCAGGTAGCGGTTGATGGACTGGTCCACCTTGCTGGCGGCGGCGACCATCGGCAGCACCGTCATGCCGGTCGCGGCTGAGATGTCGTCGATGGCTGCGAAGTTCGTCGGGTCGGACGTGGCGACCGCAAGCTGGCCCTTGATGATGTCGATGGGCAGCATGTGGTTCTTGCGGCACAGATCGCCGGGCACGATGTTGACGACGGTCTTGTCGATCTGGTACTCGTCGAGGTTCACGTAGGGCAGGCTCATGCTGCGCGCGAGCTGCTGCGCCTGCTGGGCTTCCTTCTCGTCCGCGCTGAGCAGCTTCTGCTGCTGTTGCTCGGCCTTGGCGGCGGCATCGTCGCCCGACGTGCCATGATTGCCGCTGGTGCCGTTGTTGCCGTTGTCATTGCCGGCATTGCCGCCAGAGGCGTTGCCTGCGCCCTGCGGGCGCTGCGCTTTGCCAGCACCCTGCGCGGTGCCGTTCTGGCGCTGGGCGTTGCTGCCCATGCCAGTGGGGTTGGGGCGCATCGTCGGAGGCATGCCGCCGCGCCGTGCGTTCGCCACGGCGGATGCGGCGCGTGCCAGCGCATCATCGGTCGGATTCGCCGCCGGCTGGGCATGGCGGGGGCGAGCGCCTTCGGCGCCGCCGCCCATCGGGGCCATGTACGGATTGCCATACTGATCCGTGCCATACTGCTGGTCGCCTTGCGGGTTGCCGTACTGCTGGCCGTTGCCGTTCGTGTATCCCTGCTGGAACTGCCCTTGGCCTGCGTTCGCACCGGCGTTGTAATTGCCAGAATTGCCGTAATTGCCAGTATTGCCGGAACCGTAGGCGCCGGACTGCGTCTCATCCCATTGGTTCGCGCCCGCGTCTTGGTATTCGTATTGCTGGTTGCCGGTTTGCTGGTCCGTGTCATCGCCGGCGAATCTCTTGAGGAACGGGAACCGTCCTGAAGATGATGCGTCTGCCATATTCCCTCCCATCGAGTATGCATCGTTGCAGCCGTGCGCTTCGCTCCGATCGCGAATTGCTCTGCTCGCGCGGCTTTGCGCTTCGCGGCAGGCACGGCTTGCGCCGACGCATGTCTTACGAAGTCAGTGTACCGCATGATGCGGCATTCCGTATGAATCATTGCCTATTCCATATATATTCCATTGATTTCATCTATTCCATATCGAAATCATCCTTGCCGAACTTGGCGTTCCGTGCAGTATTTCCGCTCAATCTGCGCTCCAATGCTGGCCTCAACCCCAAGTTCGCGGCAGCCTGGTCCGCCCAACTTGCGGTTCTGGCCAACATTTCGCGCGAATCGAGCCGGAATAGTGGTCTCAATACCAAGATGGGCAGAAGAATATGTATAAAAGGAGTGGTGTGGGAGGTGGGGTTTGTTCGAGGGATTCGTTCGATGGTTATCGGATTGTGCAGGGTCATGTATAATGTGTGGTATTGAAAGGGATGGCGCAGTTCAGCCCTAACACCGCACTGGCTTGCCGCCGTGCCGGGATCGCTCCATGAGAGAGCGTTCCGGGCGCAGCCGTTGATGCCAGGCAAGAGACGAGGCGTCAAGGGAAGAAAGGCGCCAGGCTTTCACGGCGTGTCGTAGCGGATGACGTTGTGACTGGAGGAAGACATGATGATTCGACGCACAGTGTCCCCGGTCCGTAAGGACGGTGCCCCCACGGGTGCCGGTCTTGCCGATGGGGGAGAGGCAGAAGGGTTCGAAGGCTCGCAGCCGCAATCCGTCACAGCGCAGGCCGGCCCGGCGCGCTCATCGACGCGTCGCGGCATCTTCGCACGCCGTGCCCGCAACCAGCAGGGCTTCACCATCGTCGAAGTGCTCGTCGCGCTCCTTATTCTGTTGCTGGTGGGCACCGTTGCCGTGCAGTTCGCTGTCAGCGCCATCCATACGTCGTATCAACAGCAGCAGCGCGCCACCGCCATCACGCTGAGCACCTCCGGCATGGAGAAGGTGCGTTCGCGCATCCGTGGCATCAGCGGCGACAGCTACCTGGCATCCATCACCGCCGGCACCACCGAGGCACAGGCCCAGCAGGCGTTCAACGCACTCGCCGCCGATGGCGTGGTCGCCAGCGGCGACGGCCAGCTCGCCTGGTCTGACGGCACGGCGCCGGCATCTGGCTCCATCGCCTACTCCGCCGTCGACACCACTTCGAAGGACGTTACCAACGGCACCGAGTTCAACGTGTACACCACGGTGCTCAAGTGCTACCGCATCGTCTCCGGTGGCTCGAGCGCCAACCAGGCCGCTTGCTCCGCTATCGACACGTCGACGATGGGCACGCCGGAATACGTCGATAGCGCCAATGGCACGTCCGACGAGCTCAAGGCGGCGATGACCGACCCGACCAAGTGCGCCAAGGGCGCGTTCAAGCTCGGCTCCGTCACCTACGAACCGATGCTGCGCGTCACGGTGGCTGTGGAATGGCAGTACGGCGGGCTGGGCTCCAGCGGCAGCAAGGAAGTCTATGCGACCTCCGAGTACCTCGACTGCAGCGGCGAGACCAACATCGTTGTCAAGAAGTGATGCCCGATGATGCGTACTGAGAAAGAGCGCGACGAGAGAGAACACGACCACCAGCTCGTTCATGACATCCGGCTCATTGCAGACCGCGTGATGTGAGGAGGGACCGAAGATGCACGAGAAGACAATGCTCAGCGATACCGTGAGGGGATTCTTCCGCCGCCAGGCGCAGGAATGGCACGAGGCGAAGCTCCGCGCGTTCCGCCGCCGCGGCATGGGCAAGGATCCGTCGCAAAGCGGCATCACCATCGTGGAGCTCATGGTCGCCATGACCATATTCAGCATTTTCACGACGATGTTCGCCACGGCGATGGTGCAGTTCATGCACACCACGCAGCGTTCGCTCATGCGCACGCAGTCCGCCACCGAGATCGAGACATCCTCGATGCAGATCGCGCACTTCGCGCAGTTCGCCAAGGGTATGCAGACGCAAAACTCCGCCGACGGCACCACACAGGTGCTGTTCCTGCTGCTGCCAGGTTACGCCGTGGGCAACTCCGGCACGTCCGAGGAAATGATGAACTCCGACCTGTGCGTGCGGATGACCTACCGCAACAGCGCATGGACGGGCAAGAACCTCAGCGCCGGCACCTTGAGCTGGACGTCCGCACGCCTCGCCACCGGGTCCACCGCAGCGGTCACCTACGACGATTCCGCGGACATGGTGTTCGCCAGCCGCATCATCAACTCGCCGTCGGCATCCAGCCCCTATAACCGCGATCTGTTCACGGTGAGCGGCAGCGAGCTGACGTTCAGTCCATCGGATGGCGCCGTCATCGGCGGCTCCATCATCGCCAGCAACACCGACGTGACCGTGACCGCTCGCAACTATGACGCCTCGAGCGCCATCGCCCAGTGCGTTGTGATGCCGTAATGGTGCGGCGAGGTGAATGATGGAAAACAACGTTTTTGGCAGCGTTATCGATACAGGACGGGAGAATCTCTCATGAAGATGGTGTACAGGGCTCTGCGCCGCAGGGCCAACCAGCAATCGGGCTTCACGCTCGTGGAGCTGCTGGCGGTCATCGCAATGCTCGCGATTCTCGCCGCCGCCGCCACGCCGATGATCCTCAACCAGCGCCGCTCCAGCGCATTGCAGCAGACGAAATCCGACCTGCAGACGATGGTGGCGGTGATGAACGCCTACATGGTGAGCAACTACGGCGAGATGCCGAACGTCAAGATCACCTGCAAGAACAAGGACTCCGCGGGTGGTGCCTCAGGCACCGGCTCCTGCCAGTTCCCCTGCAACCCCAGTGGCTCCTGCGGCGCCGCCGAGACGGTGGAGATCTACACCGGCACGTCTGGCTCCACCACGTCGAGCGCCGACACCTCGGCGCTGTCCAGCGCCAAGTACGGTCCCATCGAGACCGTTGACAAGTCCAAGGATGTGGAGCTCGTATACGCGCCGTGCTACTTCTATCACAGCACGTCAAGCCTGACCCCATGCGACGCGAGTAACTGGGCGCAGCCCACGACCCGCAACTTCGACGTGTATGCCTACAACAACAACATGTCGCCGGCCATCAAGGCCGTGCTCTACAAGTCCAAGACCGGCAAGTATTACACGGTGCGCAACCAGGACGCGAGTGGAGCAATCCCCTCCGGATGCCAGGCCGATGGCGGTTCCAACGAGGTCATCTGCGAATTGGGCTGACGCCTGAGTCTTGTGGGAATGGTCGTTGGTCGCTGCCTGGAGATGGATGGGTGATGGGCAGGTGACGAACAGCTATTGGGCCGCTGATGTGCCGCTGGGGTCGTTGATGATCCCAGCGGCACATGTGTCTGCGTGCATGATTGTTCCGTGGGCAAGACGTTCCATGCCGTCGAGGGATGCGTGTTTCGAACATATTGCCTGTATCGAACGTCTCGTGGTACATTGGGAGATGTCCATCGAAAGCGACGGAGCAGGGAAGGCTTCATGCGCGGAAGGCGCGCATGGGCAACGGCGTGACAACCATGTGGGAGACTGCGGGTAAACGGTGTAACCATGTGCGATGTTCGTTGTCTATGTTGTGCCCGGCTACGGGAAAGGTTTGGTTCACCATGAAGTGCACTCATAATTGCGATGCACAGCGGTGCGTCGTCAGGGGCGAAGGCTCACTCAGCCTGCGCGCACAGCGCCGTCAGCGCGGTTTCTCGCTGGTGGAACTGCTCGTCGTTGTCATCATCATCGGCATCCTGGCAGCGGTGGCAGTGCCCATCTATCTCAACCAGCGCAAGGCGGCGTGGAATTCCAATGCGGAATCCGATGTGAAGAACGCCCAGATCGTGGTGGAGACCTCCACCACGGCAAACAAAGGCAAGATGCCCACGGAAGATGGTCATGGCAATGCCGTGAGCTACCCGATCACCTGCACGGGCGGCAGCAAGGGGTCCACCGTGGCACTTGCCGACCAGACGATCACCTGCTCTGCCGGCGTGACCATCACCGTCGCGAAGACCGGTGACGCGACCTATACCGTCACCGGCTCGCACGAGAACGGCACGAAGACCTATACCTACGATTCCACATCCCATGGCATCACCGAGGCGGATAAGTAGAGAGAAGCTGAGTGGCAGACAAGCAGGGGAGACCAGTACGGAAGACGGATAGCGGAGACAGGTAGGGGAGACAGGTAGGGGAACGTATCCGAAAGCGATTGCGCCAACCGCCTGGCGTGGTCGCCACAGCGTGTCGAAGAGGCACAAGCGGCGGAAATTCGTATCGAACACCCGCGGTGCAATCGGGTATGGCGGCCTGTTTGCACCATGAGTGTTCGATATTTCGAATTTTTGGACACACCTGTGCACAATGTGCACTACACTATATAGAGAAGGAACATGCGGGGATGGCGCTGGCGCCGTACCCGAGGGAGCAACTCGTGGCATGGTGCGCGCGCCGTGCCTGAGGGAGGAACCGTTATGGCTGAGGAATCAGTAAACACCACATGGCACTACAAAGGCATAGCCAATTCGCAAAGGGTCAGCGGCGACATTGAGGCCGCGGGGCGCCAGCAGGCCATCCTGCGCCTGCGCCAGCAGGGCATCATGCCCACCGATCTGGTCAATTCCGCTGATGCCACCGGTCTCAACATGGAGCTGAGCCTGGGCGGCGGGCGGTACCCGAAGAAGAAGGACTACGCCGTCATGGCCCGCCAGCTCGCCACGATGGTGGCGGCAGGCGTGCCGCTGGTGCGATCCCTCAACATCGTGACCGACCAGGTGGAGAACAAGCGTCTGCGTGACGCCCTGCGCCAGTGCGTGAGCGACGTGGAGAACGGCTCGTCGTTCTCCGAGGCGATGGAGCGCAACGAGGACGACCTGTTCCCGCCGATCATGGTGCATATGGTGCGCGCCGGCGAGGCCGGCGGCTTCCTCGATGGAGCCTTGCTCACCATTGCCGATAGCTTCGAGGCGGATGTGCGCCTCCAGCAGCAGATCAAGTCCGCCATGGCATACCCGATCGTGGTGCTGTGCATCGCCATCCTGCTCGTGGGCGTCATGCTCGTCACGATCGTGCCGACGTTCAAAGACATGTACGATTCGATGGGCGCCAAGCTCCCTGGCATCACGATGGTGCTGGTGAAGATGGGCGACGCAGCGCCTATCGCCATCCCGTTGATCATCGTCGCGGTGGTCGCCTTCGCCATCTACTGGCGTTCGCATCGCAACAAGATGTACATCCGCCAGTGGTGGGAGCCGTTCAAGCTGCGCGTGCCGGTGTTCGGCAAGCTCAACAACAAGGTGTGCCTTGCCCGCTTCTGCCGCAACTTCTCGTCGATGCTCTCCTCCGGCGTGCCGATCCTGGAAGCCCTCGACATCGTGGGCTCCACGTCGGGCAACATCGTGTACGAGAACGCATCGAAGAACGTGGCGCGTGAGGTCGAGAAGGGCACGAGGCTTTCGGACGCCATGGGCCTGCAGACCTGCTTCCCGAACATGATGGTGCAGATGGTCGCCATCGGCGAGGACGCCGGCGCCATCGACCAGATGCTCGCCAGTGCGGGCAAGGCATACGACGAAGAGGTGCAGGCGACCGCCAAGTCGCTCACCTCCTTGCTCGAGCCTGTGATGATTCTTGTACTTGGCGCAATCGTTGGTTTCATGGTCCTGGCTCTGTACATGCCTATGTTCAGCATGTACGACGCCATCCAGAACATGTGATCGGGGAGGTATCACATCATGAGGAACACACCATTGTGGAAGTATTGCGACGCCCACTTCGGCGCACGCATCCGCAAGCATGCCCGCGGTGAGTCGGGCGCCGCCATGATCATGGCATTGCTGTTCACGGTCATGGTGATCCTGACCCTCACGATCGTCACCTCGGTGCTCGTGGGTCAGGCGATACCGTTCAAGACCAACAAGCGCACGCAGCAGGCGACCTACGCCGCCGAGACAGGCCTCGAGGAGGGCTTGAGTTTCTTGCGCTCCGCAGCGCAGCAGGCGAAGGCGGACGGCACCTACCAGGCGTTTTTCCCCACGCTCAACTCGCAGTCCGATGCGTCGATGACGAGCGGACGCACTGATGACCCCGCCGAGGCACAGTTCGTGACGGCAGGTGGCAACACCATCGTGCTCGATTGCGTGAATCAGTCCCATTCCGATGGTTCCGCCGACCTCAACAGTGTGATGGGCACGGATGTCCCCAAGTGCGCCACGATGAGCACGGTCACGACGGGCACCACGCATGGATCGTCCTCCACGAATGACTATTCTGCGGCGCGCATCACGTACCGCGTGGAGATCACGTACTGGAAGGGTGACCCCTCGGTTGCCGATTCCACGGGCAACCCGTCTGCGGAGAAGGTGAGCGGCATGACCGACTTCACCAACGCGCGCTACGCGCTTGTGACGTCGAAGGCCTACAGCACCCGTTACAACAACGTCAACAAGAACGGCTCCCAGCTGCCGATGATCACACTGCAGGGCATCTACAAGTTCGGTGTGACGGAGGAGACGACAGGCAGTAGCAGCGGTGGTGGTGGCGACGGCGGTGCTTCAGATGGCGCATTCCTCATACAAGCGAACGAAATGGTCAACAATTATAAGTGGCTGAAATTTGTGCGTTCTGACGAGAAGACCATCACAGGATATACCACTGCAAATGATTCGTTGCAGCAGGGGCAAGATTACATCGATAATCCGGTGAACGAAACCTGCCTCGTAGCGGCGGATGCTTCAGGTAACGTGTCTCCTTCCTATTCTCCGATTGCTGGATCCACTGTGCGTGTTTTTCAACGTGCAACGGGTGATCCATCTGCTGATGGATTACAAACGTATACTCGGACGGAGCAGTGTAAATCCGGTGGCTCTTATTCTCACCTTAATAACTGGGTTTATGGTGCGGACGACACGATTAGTTTGTCTGGCACGAAACCGAAACTTTGCATCACTGGTGTCGCTATAGATTGGACAAAGAGAAACCTTACCGATAACAAAGGCTTGGCCACGCTACAACCGTGCGGCCACGGATATTCGCCTGCTGTCTCGAGCAATGGTTCGAAAGTGAACCTCGCAGCGAATCAGTATGGTTACGATACAGGAGCAGAGAAGACGGATCCGGATAGCGCCTTAAACAAGCTGCAAAAGTGGTCATTCTACTTCGGCTTTATTAATGCTGCTTATAGCAAGAAGGGTGAGTCTAAACTTGCCACCGGAACAATTCGTCAAGGTGGAAGCGAACAGGTCGCTTTCCAAACCATGAACTACTACAAGGGCTCGGTTGCCAATGTTCAGACTGGATGGGCTGGCGCTACGATTTCTAGTGGGTACTGTTCTGATACGAGTGCATGTTATCTTTCGACGTATTGGGACACAAAACTGAGCGACAACGGTCACTATGAGAAACCGGAGAGAACGTTCCTTCAGTCTCTTGGCAATGGTGGCGAAGCCGGCTACTACACTGAACAAGTGGTCTCGAACAGCGGCACTTGTATGCAAGTTCGCCCTGAGAAGTACAGTGTTGATGCACCTTATGATGTTTGGGGTACCAAGAATGTAGTGACGAAGCAATGTTATGTCAATGCTGCTCCATTGATTCCATTCTGTTATCAGGCAACAATAGGGGGTCAGCAATCCTATCCAAGTAGCTCTTCATTGAACAATACCGTTTGTGGCGCAAACACCGATACAGCTGATGGCATTGCTAGTCTCGACAAACCGTATCTCAATGGAACAAAAGCTGATTACATTTCGTATGATAGGCCTTCAGAAGATAGTAAGGTTTACCCTGTAAGACTACAGTCCAAAGAGGGTTGTCTACATGTCACCTCTGTAGATTCAAATGGGATACTCCAGTACGGAACATATACATGTAGCTCTTCGTTAGGGAATGACTACCAGTTCATCAGGACTGAATTCATCGGTAATGATTCGAGGTTCAATTATAAATTCATCCTGAAAAGCAGCCTTTCAGATGGATACACTGAATCGGTTTTAAACGATTCCTCGAAGAATTCAGGTGCTCAGTGCCTACAAGAGGTCTTGCCAGGAACTTCGTTGTACCAATATGGGAAAAATGGGTTAGTAGACACCGGTAATTCAGAGGTGAATACCGCAGACATGTTTCCATACGTACAATTGCAACCGTGCGCTGCCTCTCAGTCTGATGTGTATTCAGACTCGAGCACGCCACAGCAGTGGAATGCACCGACTTCAGAACAAGGTCGATGGTCTCACCATGATGGTCCCACGACAACCACGACCACCACGACTGATCTTCAGTCGTCATCCTCGGGCTTCATGAAGGTGCGCGAGTACAACCTTGACGCGCTGTGCACCGACAGCGCGCCGACCTCCGGTCACGCAGCGAAGGGGTACTCATGCTGGACGGTGTGAGCATAGCCCTGATCGAAGTCCTGGCCTTCGTGCTGGGCTGCATCTTGGGGTCGTTCCTTGGTGTGGTGATCTGGCGTGTGCCCAACCACATCAGCATCGTGAACCCCAAGCGCAGCTTCTGCCCGAACTGCAACGCCCAGATCGCGTGGTACGACAACATCCCGTTGATTTCCTACGCGGTCTTGGGCGGGCGGTGCCGCCATTGCAAGGAGCGCATCCCGCTGCGCTACCCGGCGCAGGAGGCACTCACCGGTCTGTGCATGGCCGCCGTCGTGTACGGCGCCGTGGCGGACCTGTACACCTGGTGGGCGCTGCCGGCCATGCTGTACCTCGCGGCGATCAGCATCGTCGTGGCGTACATCGACATCGACCACCACCTGATTCTTAACGTCATCGTGTTGCCGTCCTATGCCGTGAGCATCGTGCTTCTCGCCCTTGCCTCCGGCATGACCGGCGACTGGGGTGCGTTGGGCCGCGCCGTCATCGGCGGTGCGATACTGTATGTGTTCTACTTCGTGCTCAGCATCATCTGGGCGGGAGGCATGGGAGACGGCGACGTCAAGCTTGCGTTCCTGCTCGGCATGAACCTGGGATGGCTGGGCTGGAAGCAGTTCATCATCGGAGCCTTCATGGCCTTCATCGTCGGAGGTCTGTTGGCTTTGATACAAATGGTACGTAAGAAGGTCTCTATCCATGGTGGGATACCTTTTGGCCCTTCCATGGTTGTGGGGGCTTGGATCGGCGTTTTCGCCGGTCAGGTCATCGCTGATCTTTATTTACGAATTGTAGGACTCGCTTGATACCGGCGAGGGAGAGGAACTAGCGAGGGAGAGCTCATGAGCCAGATAACGGCATTGATGCTATCGAATGATGCTGTGCGAGCAGCCGTCATCGACAACCCCTACAGCGCCAAGCCCCGGGTGCAGCACTTCCACATGGTGCCGCTGCCGCCAGGGTGCGTGCAGGATGGGGAAGTGGTCGACGACGCCAAAGACAAGGTCGCCAAGCTTCTCAGCACCTTGGTCACACGCCACAGGTACCCCACGCAGAACACGGCACTGGCATACGCCAGCCGCCGCCTGGTGCTGCGCGAGGCGAACTTCCCCGACATGGCGCTTGATGAACTGCGCGAGACGCTTCCTTACCAGGCTGAAGGTCTGATTCCGCTACCCGTGGACCAGTCCCGCCTGGACTTCGTGCCGCTCACCAAGGAGCAGACGAACCAGGGCACCATGCTGCACGGCCTGATTGTCGCGACGCTGCGCTCCGGTCTCGAGGGCGTGTCGGAAGTGGTGGAGAAGGCGGGCTTCGTGCTCACCACCATCGACGCCGCGCCGTTCTGCCTGGCGCGCGTGTTCGCCAGCTCGAGCGTCAACAGGGTGCAGGCGATTGTCAACGTGGGCGCCAGCAACACCGACGTCATCGTCATGGACAACACAGTGCCTCAGTATGTGCGCACCGTGACCGCCGGCGACAACGACGTGATCGATGCCATCGCCGAAGCCCTGACGATTCCGCGTGACAACGCCATCCAGATCAAGCGCCGCATCGGCTTGCAGAACGTCGTGGGCGACAAGAAGCTTGAGAAGGCCGAGGAGGTTATCCGCGAGACCGTCGCCCAGCTCATCGTCGGCGTGCGCAACACGATCAACTACTACGACAACACGCACCCGGACACCCCTGTGCAGACGATCCTGCTCACCGGCATCGGCGCCACGCTCGGCGGTTTCCCCGCCGTGCTGGCAAGCTCCACGAACAAGGTCGTCCGCCTGGGCGATCCGTTCACGAACTTCACGCTGTCGAAGGACGTCACGAACCAGAACATCGCCGCGCACGCCGCTGATTACGCCGCCGTGCTCGGTCTGGCACTAGGAAAGAGGCCGCAATGAGTCTGCAATTTGGCAAGAAGAAGAGCAAGCAGCACGGCGATCACACCCCGCAGGGCGTCCAGACCACCTCGAACATCCCGCCGGTCGGCCCGGAAGACACCGGCACACAGACCGGCGTGATCCCGCAGAACGGCCCCAAGCCCGAGAAGAAGGGCCTGGGCGGGCTGTTTGGCAAGAAGCAGGCGGTGCGTGCGGTCTCCAACCCCAAGGATTGGAACTTCCGCGCCGAGCTCATCCCGCCCGCCGTGGTGCGTCGCAACAAGGACCGCGTCATCCGCAATGCGATGATCTGGGTCGACGTTGCCGTGGTCATCGTGATCGTGCTGGTCACCATCCTCATGATGGGCCTCGTGCGCAACGCCGAGAACCACATCACCGAGGCGCAGAACAAGTACCAGGCGCTCGTGCAGCAGAAGAAGCAGTACCAGGAAGTCGAAGACACCCTCAACGCCGTGAGCGATGAGCAGATGGTGTCGATCGGCGTGCTCTACAACGAGGTCGATTGGAAGAAGGTCGCCGAGCAGCTCAACGCTTCGCTTCCTGACAACGGCCTGTACAACACGCTCGACATGAGCGAGTACCAGCTCGTCGGCTCCGGTTCCAAGACCTCCGGCAGTACGAACGGCTCCGTGTGGAGCTCCGGCGGCGTCATCACCGTCAACTTCACCGTCGCCGACCCGGACTTCATCAAGGCACAGGACTTCATCGAGAAGTACCGCACCATCGATGGCTTCGTGGATGGCGCCGTGACGTCCATCACCGGTGGCGATGGCAAGTACACCTACACCGGTAGCGTGACGCTCCACCTCATCACCACGAAGGACGATGGCTCCGAGGTCAAGAACACCACCGCCCGCGGCGATAGCTCCGCAGGCGTGGAGGACACCAACCGTCAGCTCCTCGCCCAGTTGCGTCAGCAGCTCGAGGACGAGGCCGCCGGCAAGTCCACCACTTCGACATCCACTGCCACCGGCAAGTCCTCGGATTCCACGAGTACGTCCACCGCCCAGTGACATCGCAGTAAGGAAGTGTTGAAATGAAAGTTAACAAGTACATGCTCGAGTACATCGGCATGGCCATCGCTGCGGTGGTTGCCTTGGTCTTGATGTATACGGTGATCATCACCCCGAAGCGCGATGCCATCAACACAGCGAACCAGCAGGCGCAGGCCATCGAGGCGAAGAACCAGACGCTCGACGACCGCATCCACTACCTGATGACGGTGGAGCCGCAGCTGTCGATGCAGAAGGAACGTCTCGCCCAGGCGCAGCGCCAGATCCCGAGCTCCTACGATCAGCAGGGCTTCATCGCTAACCTCAACGATGCCGCTACGCAGGCCGGTGTGACGATTCAGACCGTCGGATTCACCGATGCCTCTCTCGCCTCGCTGCCTACGATCGCAACCTCGAAGCTCACCATCGGCGTGCCGGTGCAGGTGCCGGTCTCGATCAGCGCCTCGGGCACCTACGACCATCTGCGCGACTTCGTGAACAAGACGCAGTCGATGATGCGCATCGCCGTGCCGAGCTCGGTGAGCTACTCGCTGGGCGACACCGGCGGCACCGATCCGGCATCCACCGTGACGATGCAGCTCAACATCTGGTCCATGCTGACGAGCTCCACCACGGTTTCCGGCTCCGCCGCAACCGATGCGAACGCCAACGCCAGCAGCTCCTCCAGCTCCAGCAAGTGAGCGGTGAGCCTGCGAGCTTGATGGTTTGATGGCACTGAGCTCACCAGATCCCAACAAAAGGCCGACCCCACCGGGTCGGCCTTTCGCATATCAAGTGCTTAGACCCCTGGCAGCGACTAGTGCATCACAAACAACTCGGTGCAGACCATCCGTGTGCGTGTTCGCGCACACGAGACGCTGGTTATCAGGCAGGTTGAGCGGTTTGGCGGGGAATTTCTAAGTTGTGTGCGCAGTCGCGCACCCTCGGCGCTGGTTGCCGTCTCGGGTGCGCGGACGCGCACACGGGGTGTTGATTATCGGTGCGCACGAGTGGTTCGGACGGGGTATCTCTTGGGTCGTGTGCGCGACCGCGCACCCGGGCACGGCAATACGGGATGCCGGAACGCAGAATCAGCCGCCCCGTAGGTGTCAGAGCTTGGCATTAGACTGAACGCGGTTCTATAGGCCCAATCAGATTTACCAGAAGGTGCACAGTGGCAGTTTCCAAACTCGATGAAGTCGTTTCCCTGGCCAAGCGCCGTGGCTTCGTGTTCCCCGCAGGCGAGATCTACGGTGGCACGCGCTCCGCGTGGGATTATGGCCCGCTCGGCGTGGCGCTGAAAGACAACATCAAGCACCAGTGGTGGCGTTCGATGGTGCTCACCCGCGGCGACGTCGTGGGCGTGGATACGTCGGTGATCCTGCCCACCGAGGTGTGGGTGGCGTCCGGTCACGTGGCGGTGTTCAACGATCCGCTCATCGAGTGCCTGAGCTGCCACAAGCGCCATCGCGAAGACACCCTCCAGGAGGCCTACGAGCACAAGCACGGCCATGCGCCCGCCTCCGACAAGGACATCCCGTGCCCGGACTGCGGCACCGTGGGCAACTGGACCGAGCCGCGTGACTTCAACATGATGCTCCAGACCCATCTGGGCCCTGTCATGGACGAGAACTCCCTCCACTACCTGCGCCCCGAGACCGCGCAGGGCATCTTCGTGGACTTCAAGAACGTGCTCACCGCGTCGCGTTCCAAGCCGCCGTTCGGCATCGCCAACATGGGCAAGTCGTTCCGTAACGAAATCACGCCCGGCAATTTCATCTTCCGCACCCGTGAATTCGAGCAGATGGAAATGGAGTTCTTCGTCAAGCCCGGCACCGACGAGGAATGGCACCAGTACTGGATCGATACCCGCACCCATTGGTACACGGATTTGGGTATCAATCCGGCAAACCTGCGCCATTACGAGCATCCGAAGGCCAAGCTCGCGCATTATTCCAAGCGCACCGTCGACATCGAATACAAGTTCGGTTTCAAGGGTTCCGACTGGGGTGAGCTCGAAGGAATCGCAAACCGCACGGATTACGACCTTTCCGCACATTCCAAGCAC
>JAQXZM010000110.1 GCA_029227215.1 Bifidobacteriaceae bacterium
TTCCGACATCCGCGTCGACACGTTCCAGGCCCACGGCCCCGGCGGCCAGGGCGTGAACACCACGTACTCCGCGGTGCGCATCACCCACCTTCCCACCGGCCTCGTCGTCTCCATGCAGGACGAACGCAGCCAGATCCAGAACCGCGCCGCCGCCATGGCCGTGCTGCAGTCCCGACTGCTCGTGCTCAAGCATGAGGAGGAGGCCAAGCGCAAGAAGGAGCTCGCCGGCGACATCAAGGCCAGCTGGGGCGACCAGATGCGCTCCTACGTGCTGCACCCCTACCAGATGGTCAAGGACCTGCGCACCGGCTACGAGACCTCCGACACCCAGGGCGTGTTCGATGGCGACATCGACGGCTTCATCGACGCCGGCATCCGCTGGCGCCACCAGCAGCGCCGCCAGGCGAAGGAAGAGGCCGAGGCGGAAGCCGCCGGCAAGTCCGAGTGATTGCGCGGGTCGTGTCGGCAGTGGCGGTATCAACACTGGAAACACAAGCCAGACAGACAAGCCAGACAGACAAGGCAGACAGGTAGCAGAAAGAGCACATCATGGCATTGATCAGTCTCAAGCATGTGACCAAGAGATACAAGGGCTCGCAGCGTCCTGCGCTCAGCGACGTCTCCGTTGACATCGACCGCGGCGACTTCGTGTTCCTCGTGGGCGCGTCCGGCGCCGGCAAGTCCACGTTCCTGAGCCTGCTGCTGCGCGAGGAGATGGCGACGAGCGGCGAGATCCACGTCGCCGGCCATGACCTGCGTCGCCTGCCGAACCGGCGCGTGCCTGAATACCGCCGCGAGATTGGCTTCGTATTCCAGGACTACAAGCTGCTCATGAACAAGACGGTGCGCGAGAACGTGGCGTTCGCCCTCGAGGTCATCGGCACGCGGCGCTCGCAGATCGGCCCTCAGGTCGACCGCGCTCTGCGCGACGTGGGCCTCGAATCCAAGGCGGACAAGCGCCCCACCGAGCTTTCCGGCGGCGAGATGCAGCGCGTCTCCAGCGCCCGCGCCTACGTGAACCAGCCCAAGATCATCATTGCCGACGAGCCCACTGTCTACCTCGACCCCACCACGTCGGTGGGCATCATGCGCGTGCTCAACGCCATCAACCTCACCGGCACCACGATTGTGATGGCGACCCACAACGAGGAGATCGTCAATTCGATGAGCAAGCGCGTGCTCGAACTCAACGAAGGCCGCTTGGTGCGCGACGAGGCGAATGGCCGCTATGATTCCGCCCGCTACTTCCCGGATGCGCAGGCCGAGCGCGAGGCCGCCCTCGATGCCGGCCCCGTGCACATGGGCACGCTGAAACAAGGCGCGACGCAATTCGATACAGCGCAAGGCGCTCGCGAGCAGGTGACGATCAATGCATCCGCGCTGGACGGCACCGTGGCGAATCAGGATGGCGTGACCACCGCTCAGCAGTCAGCCGTCGGCGATACCGCGAATGGCACGGCGAACAGTGCGTCCAACGGCATTGCTGAAGACGAAGGCATCGCCAAGCTCGAGCAGGCCATTCATTCGGGCAACACCGGTGTGTATGGCAAGGCGTTCGAGAACGTGGAAGACACACTCACTTGGGGCAAGGGCCTGCGCTTGGACGAATACGCCGCTGCGCAGAAGGCCGCTGGCAAGGCTGCGAAGGGCGATGGCACTGCTGTGCGTGACCTGGGCAGCATGGTGGTGGAGAACCCGCAGCAGGCCGATCCGAATGCGCGGTTCCGCCCTGCCCATGCCGAGCGCCCGGCGGATGAAGCCGCTGGCGATGCTGTGCAAGCCTCACAGTCTGTTGATTCCGAGGCAGCGCAATCCGAGACGGCGCAGCCCGCCGCAGGGCAGGTTGATTCCAACAATCAGGTGGATTCCGGCAATCAAGCGGAACCCGCCGCGCAGCAGGTTTCCGGGGATTCCGTTTCCGCTGATTCAGCCGCTCCCTCTGATCGCGCATCTCAGGAGATTCCGGAATCGCAGGAAACCGCGCAATCTCAGGAATCGCAGCAGGCCGGCATGAATCCGCCAGCCGCGGAGTCGCGCGACGGCGCGGCCGCCATGGCATCCGAGACCGCGCAGTCAGCGCCCGCCGCGCCAATCGCACAGCCCGCGCCAGTCGCGCCCGCCGATCCGCAGGACGCCGCTCACGTCGACACGCTCGCTCAGCTCGCCCGCGGCACGGTGCCGCGCCGCGCCGCGCAAGCCCAGCCCGTGCCGCTGCCGCCGCCCGCCCCACCGATGCCTGGCAACCAAGGCAACCCCGGCAATAATGCCGATGCCGCAGGCTCCCACACCGTTCCAGACGACAACCAAAACACCGCCAACACCGAGGGGATGAACTGACATGCATTTTCGGTTCGTGATGTCGGAGACGTGGTCCGGCTTGAAGCGCAACGGCACGATGGTCATCTCCGTGCTGCTCGTCACGTTCATTTCGTTCCTGTTCATCGGCTCCGCCGCGCTCCTGCAGCAGCAGGTCGTCAAGGCGAAGGGCGATTGGTACGACAAGGTGGAGGTCGTCGTGTGGCTGTGCCCGGACGGCAAGAGCCAGTCCGCCAACTGCGCCGCCGGCACGGCTGCCACCACCGAGCAGATCAACAACCTGCAATCAGTGATCTCCGACGAGCTTTCCCAGGAGGTCACGCAGGTCACCTACGTCAGCAAGCAGCAGTTCTACGACGAGCAGTTCCTCAAGCAATACCCAGGCGGCGTGTACCAGGGCCGCACCCTGACCGCCGACGACATGCAGGATTCCCTGTGGCTCAAGCTGTCCGACCCCTCGAAGTACGAGGTTGTCTCCGAAGTGCTTTCTGGCAGGGAAGGCGTGGAGGAGGTCGTGGACGAGCGGCAGATCTTCGAGCCGGTGTTCGCGGTGCTCAACCGCTTGACGATGGTCTCGGCGGCGCTGGCGCTCGTCATGATCATCGTGGCGATCATGCTCACGTCGATGACGATACGCATGTCCGCCCAGTCGCGGCGCGAGGAAGTGGAGATCATGCGCTACGTGGGCGCCTCGAACTGGACGATTCGCCTGCCGTTCGTGCTCGAAGGCGTGTGCGCCGCGTTGATTGGCTCGGTGCTCTCGTGCGTGGCATTGGGTGTGATTGTGAAGGTGTTCGTCACCAACTGGCTGGCGCAGTCCATCACATGGATGCCGTTCGTGGGCGTGCGTGAGGTCTTGGAACTGTCGCCCGCGCTCATTGTCGGCGCCGTGCTGCTCTCGGCGATCTCGTCGTCCATCTCGCTGCGCCGTTACCTGCGCGTGTGAGACGCTGGCGAGGTGATTGGCACGGTGATGAGCATGGTTTCCATGAGTACCAGCTTGTGCCAATGACTTGTGCCAATAAAGAGATGGAGGCCGCACCGCGTGCATTGCGCCCAGAGCGCACAACACGCGGTGCGGCCTTTCAGGTTCGTCTGTTAGGGTGGTAGGCGCTTTGATGGGCGTTGCCGGCATGTCGAAATCGCTAAGCGAAGAATCGGTGTGCTGCGCGATTGGTATGCCCAGAATTGACGTGCTATGAATTCGGAAGGATCACGAATGAAGCAGATGCGACGTTCCCGTATTGCAGTGGCGCTATGCGTGACGGCCGCGATGTGCACGCCCCTTGCCATGCTTGCCCCGGCTCCGGGAGCATATGCCATCAGCCAGTCCCAGGTGAACCAGGCTCAGTCCGCCGTCACGTCCAGCCAGGATCAGGAAGCTCAGCTGCGTGCTCAGCTGAGCGGCGTGCAATCCGACCTTGCCGACAAGATCGTGCAACTCGACGACCTGACGAACGTGCAGATTCCCGCCGCGCAAGACAAGGTGACGCAGGCGAATTCCGATGCCGCAACGGCTCAGCAGGAGGCTGACAGCGCCGCCAACCGTCTCGCCGCCGCCCAGAAGGATGCGGAGGAGCTTCAGAAGCAGATCGAGCAGACCGGCGCCGATTATGATGATGCGAAGGCGTCCGTGGCGCAGTCCGCCCGTGAATCGATGCATGGCTCGTCCACGTCCGACCTGATGAGCGTGGTGACGAACTCCACCACGACCACTGATTTCATCAACTCGATGCAGTCGCGCGACGCGCTGAGCCGCACCGAGGCGAACGCCGCGTCCGAGGCCGCCGACCAGCTGAGCACATCGCAGAACCGTTCCGAGCGCCTTGCCGCCATCGAGCAGGAGATCACCCAGCTCAAGGCCGACGCCGACCAGAAGGCGGCCGCTGCCCAGCAGGCCGCCGCGCAAGCGCAGGCCGAGCGTGATGCGCTCGACCAGCTGCGTGCCCAGGGCGAGTCCGAGCGTGCATCGCTCGAGACCCAGGTCGCCTCCTTGCAGAACCAGGCCGCGCAACAGGCCGCACAGACGGTGTTGCTTCAGTCCCAGCTTGATTCCTACAACCGCCAGTACGCCGCTCAGCAGGCCGCGGCCGCCGCACAAGTGAACAGCGGTGTGCAGGGCACCACGAAACCGGCGAGCAACGCCGGCACCAGCACCAGAACAAACACCAACACCAACACGAACAACAATTCGAGCAGCAGCTCCAGCAGTTCGAATTCCTCTGGCCAAGGCACGCACAATGGTGATTCTGGCAATGCCTATGCTGCTGGCAACTGCACGTGGTGGGCGTATGAGCGCCGCCGTCAGATGGGCATCGGCACGCCGAGCTATCTGGGCAACGGCGGTCAGTGGTATCTGACCGCTCCGTCCTACGGACTGCGCGTGGACCACACGCCTCAAGTGGGTGCTGCGCTGAGCTTCCTGCCTGGCCAGGCAGGCGCTGACGCGACCTACGGTCACGTCGCCGTGGTGGAGAGCGTCAATGGCTCCACGGTGGTCATTTCCGAGATGAACGCCCGCGGCCTGGGCGTCGTGTCGTCACGCACGCTTACCAATGCCGGCATCTACTGGTACGTGCACTGATTCTGCGCGTGCCTTGGCACGGTGCTCCGGGTGCGCGTCGTGCCTTGGGTGCTTGCGTGATCACGAATTCTGATTGATTGCTTGGCACCCACGAGACGTTACTGTGCGGGCTGTCTTGACCACATTTTGGTCGGGGCGGCCCGCTCGTCATTGCGGTGCGGTAATCAATGGTGCTGTGATTGCGATGCTGAGTGCCGGTTCTGCACGAGCGGTGCCTGCATGAGCAGCACCTACACGAGCAGCACTTGTGTGGGTGCCGCATGTGCTCATACTGTTGATTCTGGTCTGTGCTGTGCATGCTGATGTCTGCGCAGGCCTTACGGTTTTCGCGCTACAGCCGTCGCGCTACAGTATGCTTTTGTGTTCCGTATGTCGGCTCATTCACAGATTTAAGGAGGCGAAGCCATGTCATCAAAGAAATCCAAGGCCGAGGGCGTGATCGTGACGAATCGTCGCGCACGGCATGATTATGAGATCGAAGACACTTACGAGGCAGGCCTCGTGCTCACCGGCACCGAGGTGAAAAGCCTGCGCGAAGGACGTGCCTCGCTCGCGGAAGCATTCATCGACATCGACCGTCGGGGGGAGATGTGGCTGGAGAACGCCAACATCCCCGAATACCTCAATGGCACGTGGACGAACCACGCCCCCAAGCGCCGCAGGAAGCTGCTGCTCCACGCCCAGCAGATCGCCAAGCTTGCTCGCCAGACCGAGGCGAAAGGCTACACGATCATCCCGCTCGACCTCCATTTCAACGAGGACGGCAGGGTGAAGGCCACGATCGCCCTTGCACGCGGCAAGAGGGAATACGACAAGCGCCAGACGCTTCGCGAGCAGCAAGACAAGCGTGACGCCCAGCGCGCCATGCGCGCACGCAACATGCGGGCGATGGGCTGATTCCGCAGAACCCGAGGAACCAAAGGAGAAGAATGGCCAGGGGATTTTTCCAGGCAGATGGCCGTGCACAGGCCGACGGGCGCACGCGCCGACGCGGCATGAGCGGCGTCAGCTATCTGAGCGGCGCCAAGGCGCGCATCGCGCGTGCCTTCACGGCAGTGCTCGCGTTCATCGTCGCCACGGCAGGACTCGCAGGCTGCGGCACGTCCGACGGGCTCGACAGCCTCGCCAAGTCCATCGACCTGTCGAACGTCACGAAGGACGACGCCATCGCCGCCATGCTGCCCGATTCCGTGAAAGCGGACGGCGTGCTCACCATCGGTAGCGAGACGACGTTCCCGCCCGCCGAGTTCCTCACCGAAGACAACAAGACCGCCATCGGCTACGAGATGGACCTCGCCAAGGCGCTGGGCCTGGTGTTCGGCCTCACCGTGGACGTGCAGTCCAGCTCGTTCGATTCCATCATCCCCTCGGTGGGCAGCAAGTACGACCTGGGCATCTCCGGCTTCACCATCACGAACGAGCGCGAGGAAAGCGTCAACTTCGTGAGCATCTTCAGCGCCGGCATGGTGTTTGTCACCCAGAAGGGCAACCCCAGGGGCCTCGATCCCACGAAGGACGGTGACCTGTGCGGCCGCAAGGTGGCCGTGCAACAGGGCACTGCCGAGGAAGACGAGATCAACGACATGAACGAAAGCTGCCTCGCGGCAGGGCGCCAGCGCATCGACATCCAGCCGTACCCGGGCCAGACCTCATGTGCCACCGCCGTCGTCTCTGGCAAGGCGGACGTGATGGACGTCGATTCCCCGGTGGGTGACTATGCCGTCAAGCAGACCGAGGGCAAGCTCGAGGTCGTCGGCGGCATGCACGGCGTGGCGCCGCAGGGCATCGTCACTGCGAAATCCGACATGGACACGGCGAAGGCGGTGCAGGCGGCCATGCAAAAGCTCATGGACGACGGCACCTACATGAAGATCCTCAAGGCCTGGGGCGTTGAATCCGGCGCCATCGACAAGGCCGAGATCAACCCCGACGTCGACGACTGACGTGTCTCGCACTACACGCCCTAGCAAGCGCAGCAACCAGCATCACAGCAACCAGGAGCACAGGAGCAGGAGCATCCCAGCATGAGCAAGAAGAGCAAGGTCCAGAAAGCCGAACCAGACATCCCCAACAAGATCGATGCGCTGCCGCAGCGCAGGCCCGGCCCCATCGTCGCCGCTATCATCGTGGCGATCCTCGCCGCGCAGCTCATCCACATGATCGTGACCAACGAGAACTTCGAATGGCCGGTCGTGTGGAAATACCTGTTCAACGAACATGTGCTGAGCGGCGTCGCCTGGACGCTGTTCCTCACTGTTGCCTCGATGCTCATCGCCATCGTGCTCGCCGTGATCCTCGCGATCATGCGCAAGTCCACGAACCCGGTGCTGCGCGGCGTCAGCTGGTTCTACATCTGGTTCTTCCGCGGCACCCCTGTGTACACGCAGCTCGTGTTCTGGGGCCTCATCTCCGTGCTCATGCCCAAGATCAGCCTGGGCATCCCGTTCGGACCGGAGTTCTGGACGTGGGACACCTCCGACATTTTCACCGCCTCCCGCGCCGCCGTGCTCGGCCTGGCGCTCAACGAGGCCGCCTACCTCGCCGAGATCGTGCGCGCCGGCCTCGAAGCCGTCGACCCTGGCCAACGCGAGGCAGCGCAGGCGCTCGGCATGGGCCCGAGTCTCATCATGCGCCGCATCATCCTGCCGCAGGCGATGCGCATTATCATCCCGCCCACCGGCAACGAGGTGATCGGCATGCTCAAGACCACG
The DNA here is from genome assembly GCA_029227215.1 of Bifidobacteriaceae bacterium. Taxonomy (GTDB): domain Bacteria; phylum Actinomycetota; class Actinomycetes; order Actinomycetales; family Bifidobacteriaceae; genus Pseudoscardovia. The sequence continues at coordinate 7,612 of JAQXZM010000110.1, forward strand.
TCGCTCGTGCTCGCCGTGCCGTTCACGCTCGAGCTGCAGTACGTCACCACCACGCTCGCCAACCGCATCTACAAGCCGATTCCGCTGCTGCTCGTTGCCGCCATCTGGTACCTCGTCATCACGTCGGTGCTCATGGTGCTCCAGTCCAAGCTCGAGAAGCATTTCGGACGTGGTTTCAACGGTCAGAGCGGCGCCGTGGCGGCGATGGGTCCGGCGGATTCCACTGAGACGCGTCGCGCCGAGGCCAGCGCCGAGGCCAGCCAGGACGTGCAGATGATCGGGCTCAACGCCTGAGGGGAAGCGAGAGAAAAATGACAGCGAAAGTACAGCAAAACGACAAGACGCTCGCCTCCGGCTTCGAGCCCGGCAAGCCCGCCATCGACGTGCGCGACGTGCACAAGGCGTTCGGCCCGCTCCACGTGCTCAAGGGCGTGAGCATGCAGGTCATGCCCGGCACCGTCACCGTGATCCTGGGCCCCTCCGGCTCGGGCAAGTCCACGCTCCTGCGCATGATCAACCAGCTCGAGACCGTCAGCGGCGGCGAGATCTATGTGGGCGGCGTGCTCCAAGGCTACCGCCACGAGGACCACCACGGCACCGACCGCCTGCGCCGCCTGAGCGACAAGGAGATCGCCCAGCAGCGTTCCCGCATTGGCATGGTGTTCCAGCGCTTCAACCTCTTCCCCCACAGGACGGTGCTCGAGAACGTCATGGAAGCGCCCGTGCACGTCAAAGGCATGAGCAAGGCGGATGCGAAGGCCGAGGCCATCAAGGACCTCACCCGCGTGGGCATGCAGGACCGCCTCGACCATTACCCCTCCCAGCTTTCCGGTGGCCAGCAGCAGCGCGTCGCCATCGCACGCGCCATCGCGATGCACCCCGAGATCATGCTCTTCGACGAGCCGACCTCGGCGCTCGACCCCGAGCTCGTGGGCGAGGTGCTCAATGTGATTCGTTCGCTCGCTGACGATGGCATGACGATGGTCGTGGTGACCCACGAGATCGGTTTCGCCCGCGAGGTCGCCGACCAAGTGGTGTTCATGGACGGCGGCAAGGTGCTCGAAAAGGGCGGCCCCGAGATCATCGACCACCCCTCCACCGAACGCTTCCAAGGATTCCTCGCCTCGGTGCTGTGAGTGCGCTGTGGGCGTGACGGCGTGGCGGCGTATCCTTCGTCCGTTACAATCATGAGACATGTGCGGAATCGTAGGATACGCGGGCTCGGCGCCCGCGAGCGAAAAGCCTTTGGAAGTGTGCCTGCAAGGCCTCAAGCGTCTGGAATACCGCGGGTATGACTCCGCGGGCGTGGCATTGGCTGCACCCGGCATGAGCACCGTCGTGTTCCGTAAGAAGGCGGGGCGCCTGAGCAACCTCGTCAGCCAGATCAAGCGTTCGCCTATGCCTGAGGCGACGGTGGGCATCGGCCACACGCGCTGGGCGACGAACGGCGCTCCGAGCGATGTGAACGCCCATCCGCATATCTCGCAGGATGGCAAGATCGCCCTGATTCATAACGGCATCATCGAGAACGCCCAGCAACTGAAGTTCGACCTGCAGTCCGAGGGCTATTCCTTCAGCTCCGGCACCGACACCGAGGTCGCTGCGAAGCTGCTGGGCAAGGTGGCCAACCAGGTGATCGAGGAGACCGGCGCCCCAGACCTGTTCGAGGCGCTGCGCCGAGTCGCCCGTATGCTCACCGGTGCGTTCACGCTGCTTGCCGTGGACGTGCGCCAGCCGCAGATCGTGGTGGGCGCTCGTCATGATTCTCCGCTCGTCGTGGGACTGGGCGAGGGCGAGAACTTCCTGGGGTCCGACGTGGCGGCATTCGTCGCTTACACGAAGCAGGCGCTCGAGCTCGGGCAGGACGAAGCGGTGTGCATCAGCGGCACCGACGTGACCGTCACCGATTTCGGCGGCAACCCCGTCGAAGCCAAGCCCTTCACCGTGGACTGGGACGCCTCCGCCTCCGAGAAGGGCGGCTGGGACTCCTTCATGGACAAGGAGATCCACGAGGACCCCGAGGCCGTGAAGAACACGCTGCTCGGCCGCGTGGATCTCGATGGCCGCCTGAACCTCGACGAACTGCACATCGACGAGGACGTCTTCAAGTCCATCGACAAGATCATCGTCGTCGCATGCGGCACCGCGTCCTATGCGGGCATGGTGGCGAAGTACGCCATCGAACACTGGGTGCGCATCCCGGTGGAAGTGGAGCTCGCCAGCGAATTCCGCTACCGTGACCCCATCCTCACGCCGCGCACGCTCGTCGTCGCCATTTCGCAATCCGGCGAGACGATGGACACGCTCATGGCGCTGCGCCACGCCCGCGAGCAAGGCTCCCGCGTGCTTGCCATCTGCAACACGCAGGGCAGCTCCATCCCGCGCGAATCCGACGCCGTGCTCTACACGCACGCCGGCCCCGAGATCGCCGTCGCCTCCACGAAGGCGTTCCTCGCGCAGATCACCGCCGCCTACCTGCTGGGCCTGTACCTGGCGCAGGTGAAGGGCACGATG
>JAQXZM010000111.1 GCA_029227215.1 Bifidobacteriaceae bacterium
ACCGCCGGTGCCGGCCTTGATCTCCATGATCGTGTCGCGCGCGTCATCCGGGTCGCGCGGGATGAGCGCTGTGCGCAGCGCCTCTTCGTCCGCGGCGAGCTGGGTTTCGAGCCGCTTGGCTTCCTCGGCGAAGCTGGCATCTTCGCCGGCGAGCTCCTGCGCTGCCTCCAGGTCGTCCGCCGTCTGCTTCCATGCGCGATAGGCATCGACGATGGAGCCCAGCTCGGCGTGACGACGCCCGAGCTTGCGCATGGCGGCAGGGTCCGCGGCCACCTGCGGCTGGCTCATCTGCCTCTCGATGTCTTGGTATTCCTCCAAGGCGGCCTGTGCCGCGGGGAACTTCTCATCGCTCATACTTCATCGCCTTCCTGGCTCAAACCTGCCCTTGCTGCCCATGCACGTCTGCCCGCGCACGTGCACGCCCGTGCATACAAAAACGCCAGTCCCGCACCGCTGCGCTGCAGCACAACGATGCCGGGGCTGGCGTCCACGCATACGCTACTTGGTGCGCTTGCCGTAGCGAGCCTCGAAGCGGGCCACGCGGCCGCCGGTGTCGAGGATCTTCTGCTTGCCCGTGTAGAACGGGTGGCACTTGGCGCACACGTCAGCGGTGATGTGACCGGACTTGACGGTCGAACGCGTCACGAAGTGGTTGCCGCAAGAGCAAACGACCTCGGTCGGCACATACTCAGGATGGATACCCTGCTTCATAATTGTTCTCCTAGGATATTGAGAAGCCCGGGTCGCCCGCCCCAATGGCAGACGTGAACCGGAACCATATGGAGTATATACGCACAAGCCGACCGCGGCAACGCGCGTTACGCTCTGGGCACACCGGCGAGAGCCCGCGGCTACGCCTTGATTCGCCCCGCGGTCAGGCTTGATCCGCCCCGCGTCTACGCCTTGGGCTCGCCATACAACGGCGCCCGAAACCGCGCATACGCCGTCACGCGGTGATGGGCGCGTTGAGGAATGCACTGAGGGAGGCGAAGGCCTTCGAAATCATGGCGGCGATGCCAGTGCCCGATGCATTGCCACGCTTGCCGCTGGCGGCCCCTGTGGGAGCGGCGATGCCGGAAGCGCGCGACGGCGAGCCTTCGCCGACCAGCAGCACACCGTGGCGCGCGACGCCGGCGCGGACCACGCGGTCGGCGAAATCAGAGGCCGCATTGGCGCGGTTGGCGCGAGGCTCGGCGGCATGGGAGGACCGTGAAGCATGAAAGCGACCGGCCCTGCCGGCCCTGCCATCCATGCCATCCATGCCATCCATGCCGGCCATGCCGACCATGCCATCGCGCGGCGTCCACACATCAGGTCCGATTGCATACGTCATGGTCGTGCCGCCTTTCGCGATTGGTTTCGTGCCGTTTGTTTTCTTGCTTGCCGATTGCCATACAAGGCGCACGCGGTTTCCGAAGCGTAAACGACTGGCGGCGGATTCGTCACATGCCCGAAACATGAAGGTCCGAGGGCATCGAACGGACGGGCAAACGGGAGGATGGCGCGGCGACCGGGCTCCTCTTGCGCAATCCGCAGCACGCCAATCAGCATGGTCGCGAACAACCGATTGCGGATTTCGCGCACCGTGGGCGCTCAGCCGCTCGAAACCGAAAATTCATATGCGCCTGCATACGATATTTTCATGACGAATTTGAACGATGATGCACAGCCGGCCATCGCGCCTCCGGTCGCAGAGGCATCCGGACTCGACGAGACAAACAAGAAAATCATCTCCCTGTTGCAGAAGAATGGCCGACGCTCCTATGTGTCGATTGCCAAGGAAATCGGTCTTTCCGAGGCGGCGGTGAGGCTGCGCGTGCAAAAGCTCACCGACGATGGCGTGATCCAGATCGTCGCCGTTACGAACCCGATGGAGATGGGATTCCACCGCCAGGCGATGGTGGGCATCACCGTGAACGGCGACATCGAACAGGTCGCGCGTGATCTGCGCAAGATCGCGCAGATTGACTACATCATCATCACCGCTGGCCGTTTCGACATCCTTGCCGAGGTGTTCGCTTCCGATGACGAGGCGCTGCTGCAGCTGGTGAACCGGCAGATCCGCCGCATCGATGGCATAGGCCACACCGAGCTGTTCACCTACATGCGCTTGGAAAGCCAGCGCTACGACTGGGGCGTCGCCTGAGCCCGGGGCACGGATGCTTTGGCACGGATGCATTATCATCCAGAACGCATTGGCACGGATGCCGCGGATGCATTGGCGTCCAAGATGCACATCCTGAGCCTCTGACGTGTGCGCGGTGGCGCACACGGGACCCAGATACCCTGCACCCACGGCCCAACCCAGCGCCCATCCACCCCGCCGGGTGCGCCACCACGCACACGGAGTCGGAGATACCCTGCCAATCTCCCCTCACCGCGCCGCATCTGGCCTATCGGGTGCGCTGTCGCGCACACACGGCCGGGGATACCCAGCCGATTTCTCCTCCCTGCACCGCATTGGCCCACCGGGTGCGCCAATGCGCACACGGCGGGGTGATATCCACGCCACGCCCCAATCCACCGCACCCCAATCCACCGCGCCGCAGTCCACCGCGCCGCAGTCCACCGCGCATGGCCCTACGGCTCCGCACCGCTCATTGCTTCTTGCCGAAGCGGGTGTAGCGGCAGGCGTACCACAGTTCCGCCATCACGCCGGGGTCGCTCATCTCCATGTGGAGCACGCGCCCCACTTTCGCCACGTATTTGGTCATCGTATGGCGGTGCACGCCCAGCAATCGCGCCGCTTCCTCCACGCGGCCCCGGCAGCTCACCCAGGCACGCACCACGTCCACCGCGTGAACGGCATCGTCGCCCGCCATGCCCGCGCCGCCGGCTACCATTCCGGTGCCACCAGCAGCTGCCGCACCGCTACCAATCCCCGCACCTGCACCAACGCCCACGCCAGCAACCGCACCCGAGCCGCCCGAGCCCGCAGCTTCCTTGCGCGGACCCGTGGAGCGGTCGAACACGAGGTTCGCGATGGGCGCGAGCCGCAGATCGGCGAACGCACGCATCGCGGCGGGGTCCACCATCGCTTCGAGCGACGCGGCGCCGCCGGTCTCACCGTAGCGCACCGACTTGGCGCCGGACGCGAGCGCCTGCGACCCCGCCTGGAACGCCTCATGCCGGGCGCGCGCGAGGTCATGCCAGGTGCAACCGGACGACTCCCCCACCGTCAGGCGCGAATCCTTTGCCAATTGCCCCAGCCATTCGGGGGCGTTGCCTTGCGAGACCACGACCCACAGCTCATCGTCGAGCTTGCCATACACCACGGGGTTCGTGGCACGGGCGATGTGCGAGCCGAAAGGCTCGAAGAGGCGGGCGGCGTCCTCCACCGCAGCGTCCTCGCCCATGATGCGCAGCACTTCGAGCGGCTCGCGCGGCATGCCGCCCCACAGGTCATCCGCATAGCGCACCACGGTGTCGCTGCGGCCCTCGAGGCAGTCGCGGGTCATCGCCGACCGGAAGTGCGTGAGCGCACGGATGCCGCGCGACGAGCCGCCGGCGGAGAGCGCGAGCAGCGTCGCCGCCTCGGCGCACAGCGTCTGGTCGAGCGCACCCTTCTCGCCTTTGCAGCCGGCGACCAGATAGCCAAGCGTGATGTGGTCGGGCGAGGCGACGTGCAGCACCGCGATGTCGTAACCGCGCGCCTGGAAGAATTTCGCCTCGCCCAGCTTGCTGAACGTGAGCGCATCGGACAGCCCGTTCACATCCACCGGCAGGAAGTGATGGGAGGATTCCCTCACGCTGCCCGCGGGGTTGAGGAACGCCGCCCAGCCGCCCACGAGCTGCGCGGTTTTCGTAACGATGCCACGCACCGGGTCGATCTGCCGGGTGGAGCGGATGAGCTGCTGCTGGCTGTGGTAGAGCTTGGCGAATTCCTGCCGCCGCCCGTCGCTCACGCCGCGCGCCACGCGCTTGGAGATCGCGATGAACGGCGTCTCGAGAGGCACGCTGAGCAGAGGCAGATGCACCTGCTCGCACTGGTCCACGAGCCATTGGGGGATGGCGGCGTGCGCCACCCCGATGCCGAATCCGATGCCGCGCACGCCGGCATCGGCGAGACGCGAGGCGTAGTGGCGCAACGCCACGAGCGGCTGCTTGTCGAAGGATTGCAATGCCGCGGGCTGCGGTGCCTCCGTTGGTTGCGTTGATTGCTGCTGCGTTGATTGCTCCTGCGTTGGTTGCTGCGTTGCCAATTGAGGAATTTCGGATTGCGACTTTCCTGATTGTGCCTCGTTCGATTGCGCTGCATCCCCGGATACATCATCCAATTGCAATGCCATCTGCGCTTGCGACGCCACTGCCGATTGCCCCGCTCCCGAACTTTCCTTCGGCAGTTCCTCGGGCCATTGCAATCCGGTGACGAGCAGCATCTCGCCGCCCTCCAGATAGGGCGTGGGGTCGATGGACTCCGAGGAATGCACCCACACGATCGGCGCATCGAGCGCTCCGGGGTCCCCGCGCACCACCAGGGAGAGTTTGAGAGATGGTTCGGCAAGCAAATCACCCAGTGTTACGGACATGTGTCGGCCTCCTGCCACCAATGTTACGAATGGACGGAACGTCCTCGAACAGACCCTATTTTATCCAATCCGTCCATCGAATACCACGGCAAATCCCTCTAACTTTCCAAGTGTCAGGCGATGGAAACGCCAAAGACCACCGCCAGTCAACAGCAACCAACAACAACCGGCAGCACGCCGACAGCACGTCGGCAGCTCACGCACCACCAAGGAGGCGAACGATGACGCAGGCAATCCCCACCCCGCAGGCAGCGATCAACGCGGTCGCCGAGGCGACGCAGCAGACGCCGCGCCCCATCACCATCGCGATGGCGCAATACAGCCAGCTGCCCATCGGCCGCCCGTTCGGCTGCTTCGCCAATTCCGTGCGCCACATCGCGCACGAGACCGACGAAGAAGGCCGCACGCCGCAGCTCATCGCATTCCCCGAAATGCACCTGTTCGGCACGCCGGGCATGACGGACGACGAACGCCACACGATGGAACGCTCCGCCGCCACCGACTTGCACGACGAACTGGCGGCGAACCTCTCCGCCCTCGCCAAGGAACTGGGCGTGTGGCTCATCCCCGGCACCGTGTGCGAGAAGAACCCGGCAGGCTACGTGTACAACACGATGCCGGTCTACTCGCCCACCGGCGAGCTCGCCGCCACCTACCGCAAGATCTGCCCGTGGCGCCCCTACGAGCAGTACACGCCCGGCACGAGCTTCACGACCGTGGACCTGCCCGGCTTCGGCCGCCTGGGACTCACGATCTGCTACGACGCATGGTTCCCCGAGATCACCCGCAACCTGGCGTGGATGGGCGCCGACCTCATCATTAACCTCGTGCGCACCACCACCCCGGACCGCAAGCAGGAACTCGTGCTCGCCCGCGCCAACGCCATCGTCAACCAAACGTATGTGCTCAGCCTCAACGCGCCGGAGCCCGAAGGCTACGGCAGGTCGCTGCTCGTGAGCCCCGAAGGCGACGTGCTTGCCTCGACGGGCGGCAGCGAGCCGGAACTGGTCATCCGCACGATCGACCTGAGCGCCACCCGCCGCACGCAGGAGCACGGCACGCTCGGCATGAACCGCATGTGGCACCAGTTCGGCCCCACGGACCTGCCGGTTCCTCTGCCGCTGTACGGCGGGCGCATCAATCCGCGCGAATGGCTGCCCCACCGGAGCGTCCCCGCCACATAGAGCGGCACGTCAAGCAGCAGCCAAGCCGCGACACCGCACTTCACACCAGCACCTCAACAAGCGCACCACAGCACACCGCACATCACGTCCATCGAAAGGATCACCATGACAGCGCAATTGATGGGGAGCGACACGATCCCCGAATCAGCCACCAGTTCCATCGTCAACCTCGGCCATGAGGCGAGCGAAGCCCTGAGCTCCGCCGCCGGCAAGACCGCCAAGGCCGCAACGGCCTCCGGGTTCAAGCGCACGATGAGCCTGCGCTCCGTCACCCTCATGGGCCTGGCCTACATGACCCCCATCATCGCGCTCGGCACCTTCGGCGTGATCGCCGAGGACTCCCACGGCGCCGCCGCCATGAGCTACCTGCTCGCCACCGTCGCCATGCTCTTCACCGCCAACAGTTACGGCCGCATGTCGGTGCTGCATCCCGAGTCCGGCAGCGCCTACACCTACGTGGGCAAGACGATCAGCCGCAAGCTCGGCTTCCTCGTGGGCTGGGCGGTGTTGCTCGACTACATGTTCCTGCCGATGGTCGTGTGGCTCATCGGCGCCTCGTACCTCAACGCGCTGTTCCCCTCCGTGCCGATGTGGACGTGGATCATCGGCTACATCGTGCTCGACACCGCCATCAACATCGTGGGCATCAACGTCGCCGACAAGATCAACTTCGTGCTCATGGTGTTCCAGGCGATCGTGATCGTGATGTTCGTGGGCCTCTCCATCCGCTCCGTGATGGGCGGCGCCGGCACCGGCACGCTGCTGAGCGCTTCGCCGTTCGTGGGCCAGGGCTCCTCGCTCTCCGCCGTGGTGGCGGGCGCCGCCGTCGCCGCCTACTCGTTCCTCGGTTTCGACGCCGTCACCACGATGAGCGAAGAGACGAAGGACCCCAAGCGCACGATGCCCCGCGCCATCATGCTCATCGCCGTGATCGGCGGCCTCATCTTCATCGGCATCGCCTACTTCACGCAGCTCGTGCACCCCGGCGGCGTGTTCGCCGACTCCTCCTCCGCGGCCTATGAGATCGCTATGCAGATCGGCGGCAACCTGTTCACCTCGTTCTTCGTCGCCGGCCTGTGCGTGGGCCAGTTCACCTCCGGCATCGCCTCCCAGGCAAGCGCCTCCCGCCTCATGTATGTGATGGGTCGCGACGGCGTGCTGCCGCGCAAGGTGTTCGGCCGCCTGAGCAAGCGCTTCAACACCCCGGTGACATGCATCCTCATCGTCGCTGCGGTGGGCCTCATCGCCCTGTTCATGGACGTCTCCACCTCCACCTCCTTCGTGAACTTCGGTGCCTTCACCTCGTTCACGCTCGTCAACGTCTCCCTCATCGTGGCGTATGCGAAGGCCTCCAAGGCCGATCGCGCCGCGAACTTCCCCCACGGCGCCCTGCGCAACGTGGTGTTCCCGGCGATTGGCGCGGCGTTCTGCTTCTATCTGCTCATCCACCTCGATTCCAACGCCCTGGTGCTGGGCCTGAGCTGGCTGGCGATCGGCGTCGTGGTGCTGCTGTTCCTCACCAAGGGCCTGCGCCAGGACCCGCCGGAGTACGCGGCATCCGAGGCGTGAGCGCAGCGGATTCGAAGGCTGCCGGCTAGCGGCTGGAATCCTGGATTTGGACTTCCAGATTCAGGATTCCAGATTTGGTCTGTTGCCGGTAACCGGTAATCCCGGCAATCATCCACCTTGCCAATCATTCGCGCCGGCACTGCCATCACCGACCATCGCTGATGGATAGTCATTTCACAATCTCCCACAACACAACATTCCCCGCTACAATTTTCCACAACACAACCGAAAGAAGACCATCATGAAGATGCTCACCACCGGTCCCAACTACATCCACGAGTTCCCCACGGTCAAGGAATTCGCCGACGAGTTCGCGCTCGGCCCCAAGGACCTCGTCGTCACGATCGATTTCGTCAAGAAGCAGTTCCTCGACCCGGTGCTCAACGGGGCGTCGGTGCTCACCGTCGACAAATACGGCGCGCAGGAGCCCACCGACGAGATGATCGACGCAATCATCAAGGATGCCTCGGCGTTCGACTACGACCGCATCATCGCGATCGGCGGCGGCGCCGTCATGGATATGTCGAAGGTCGTGGCGGTGGCCGGCGGCGACGACATCGACTCGGTGATCGACCATCTGCCCGATTACAAGCGCACCGTCAAGCTCGTGCTCGTGCCCACCACTTGCGGCACCGGCAGCGAGGTGACCGAAATCGCCGCCATCAACCGCACGCGCCTGGGCAGCAAGGCGGGCATCGCCAGCCCCGAGATGTTCGCCGACGACGCGGTGCTCATCCCCGAGCTGCTCTACGGCCTGCCGGACCATGTGTTCGCCACCAGCTCGATGGACGCGCTCGTGCACTCCGTGGAATCCACGCTCTCCCCCAACGCCACCCCGTACACGAAGCTGTTCGGATACCAGGCGATGAAGATGATCATCAGCGGCTACATGCAGATCGTGGCGGCGGGCCCCGCAGGGTCACCGGAGCGCCGCGCCAAGCGCAACAAGCTGATGAGCGACTTCCTCATCGCCTCCGACTACGCGGGCCTGAGCTTCGAGACGGGCGGCTGCGCCGCTGTGCATGCCCTGAGCTACCAGCTGGGCGGCAAGTACCATGTGCCGCACGGCGAATCCAACTACGCGATGTTCACCGGCGTGCTGCGCAACTACATGGAGATCAAGTCCGATGGCGAGATCGCCACGATGAACCACTTCATCGCGCAGATCCTCGGCTGCGACGACGCCGTGGTGTATGACGAGCTCGAGAAGCTCATCAACCAGCTGCTGCCCAAGAAGGCGCTGCACGAGTATGGCGTGACGCGCGAGGACCTACCGGAGTTCACCCACCGCGTGATGACGACGCAGCACCGCCTCATGAAGAACAACTTCGTGCCGCTCGACGAGAAGCGCGTGCTCAAGATCTTCGAAGAGCTGTACTGAGTCGGCCTGGTGGCCTGGTGGCCTGGTGGCTTGGAGCCGGCCAGTGGCCGGCTGTGACTGGCCAGTGGCTGGCTGATCCGGCTGGGCCGGTGGCTGGGCCGGTGGCTGGTGGCTGTCGGCTACTGAAATCCCAGTGCTCTATCTGTTAGTTGTGTGCGCGATGACACCCACAACCGACAGATAGAGCACTTTTCTATTCCCGTTGCAAGTGACTTTGTTTTAGTTTGTCGCTTGCATGGTCTCGTCGCCGAGGCCAGCTCCAAGTCTCACATGGCTTGCGCCACGGCTTGGTTCACGTTTCACAGGGGCGTGCGCGGCATGGGTCGGATTATCCCGCCCCGCGTCGCGTCCTGTCGCCTCTCCGCGTGCGTTTAGGGTCTCCGGGGCACTCCCGGCGACCATGATGTTGATGGCCGCGTTCAGGTCACGGTCGATTTCCAGCCCGCAACGCTCGCACCGGTAGGTGCGGCAGGCAAGGGACAGCTTGGCTTTCACCGTCCCGCACCTCGAGCACGTCTTCGAACTGGGATACCAACGGTCCACCACATGGATTCCCGCGCCCGACCGGGCGGCCTTGTACTCCAACTGGCGGCGGAACTCGTAAAAGCCCGCGTCCGCGACCGCCTGCGCCAGACAGTGGTTGGATTCCATGCCCTGCACGTTCAAATCCTCGATGCTGATGTCCGTGTAGGTGCGTGCGAGCATCGTCGTCGCCTTGCCGATGAAGTCGCGCCGCTGGTGGGCGACGCGGGCGTGGAGCCTTGCGACCCGTTCGCGTGCCCTGCGGCGGCGGTTGGAGCCTTTCCGCTTGCGGCTCAGTGCCCTCTGCGCGTGCCTGAGCCTGCGCATGGAACGCCGCAGCGGGCGCGGGTTGCCGATGACGGTGCCGTCCGAGAGGGTGGCGAGCGTCTTCAGCCCGAGGTCTACGCCCACCCTCCCGCCGTGCGGCGGGACGGGTGGCTCCGCCGGGTCGGGGCGTTCGACGGTCAGGCTCGCCTGCCATCGCCCGCCGCGCCGGGAGACCGTCATGCGCACCACTCTGGCGCCGCCCACGCGCTTCGCGACGCCCTCCATGCAATGCACGCGCCCGATGCGAGGCAACCTCAGCGCGTTCGGGTCGCCGTCGATGAGACCGTAGGAGCCGGTCGTGTACGCGAAGCGCGGCACCGACCCGTCCTTCGACTTGAAACGCGGGAAACCGACGCGCCTGCCTTTCCTCCTGCCTTTGCGGGAATCCGACCAGTTTCTCAGACCATCGGCAAGGGATTCCAGCCCCGCGTTGTACGCCTCCTTGCTGTTCTGGCGCCACCACGTCCCGCCCGTCTCCCTGTTGACGGCAAGCGTGTCCTTGGCCTGGTTCCACCACTTGCGCAAGGCGTAGAACGACCATACCGGCCTCTCATGCCGCTCCAGCCGCTCCCTGACATGCGCGAGAGCCGCGTTGTACGCGAACCGCGCCGCCCCCGCGTGCGACCACAGGGCGCGTTCCTGAGCGGGCGACGGGTCGAGCGCCACCACCACCGCCTCAAGCATCACGCGCCGCCACCAACGCCGCGTCCGCCTTGCGCCTCGCCGCACGACGCCCGTACAGGCGCGCGCAATACGCGACCAACGCATCCGTCAGCCCATCCACCAAGGCATCCTCCGGCTCCTCATCGTCCACCACTATGAGCCGTCTGCCCTGCGCCTCCAACGCACTGCGGACAAGGCCCGCGCCCACGCACGAAAGCCTGTCCCCGCGCTCCACGACCAGCGTGCCCACCGAAGGGTCCGCCAGGATCCGGTTCAGCTTGCGCCGCCCGTCATCCGCGCCTGAACCGACTTCGGTGATGACTTCGGGCTTGTCCACGCCCATGCCGATGGCGAACGCCTTGAGCCTGTCCGCCTGACGCGCCAAATCGTCCTTCTGGTCGGACGAGCCGACCCGCGCGTAGCACGCCGTCCGCCCGCCCGCCCGCGGTTGCATGGCGGCCGCCTCATACTTCGGGTCATGGATGATGATCGTCCCCGAATCCAACCGCTCGAACGGCACCGGCATACGGCCCTCGCGACACCACTGCCACACCGTCTGCACGTTGAAGCCCTCGCGCCTCGCCCATTCGCTCACTCGCATGGCGCAATCATAACATATGAAAACAGACAAAACCAAGTATTAACGATAGCTGATGACAGCCCCACCGTGTGTGTGCGCCTGCGCACCCGCAGACCAGAATGGCACGCACCTGAGCCCGAATCCGCCACCTATTCGCCCACCGTGTGCACCAGCACGCACCCGCTCGTCGGGATACCAGGCGCCCGAGCCAAAATCACCACCCATCTGCCCCACCGTGTGCGCACACGCGCACCCGCCTGCCGGAATCCCCCATCTCCGACCCTGAATCCGGCAACAAACAGCCCACCGGGAGCACCATCGCGCACCCATAGGCCGAGATGCAGCCCTATCTGACCTATTCCCAGCCCCTATCTGCCCACCATGTGCGCCGATGCGCACCCGGAAGCCGGAATGCACCGCCACCGGCCCTGAATCCAGCAACATCCAGCCCACCGGGAGCACCAGCGCGCACCCGCAGACCGAGATGCACCCCTATCTGGCCTATTCCCAGCCCCTATCCGCCCACCGTGTGCGCCAGCGCACACACGCAAGCCGAAACCCATCGCCGTCTGGCCTGTTCTCGGTTGCTAGCCGCCCCATCGTGTGCGCCAGCGCGCACACGAATCGTTTAACCCACCAGCATCGATCGTTATGTGCGATCGACGACTCACACATTGAGGTGTCTAGATGACATGAACGCTTAAGTGCGAGCGACGGCTGGCACTTTGAACGATCAGCAAGCGATAGCCAGACGGCAATGTCTCAGGAATGGCTATTTTCTGCGATTGTTGACGCGCGGGAGATTAGGTGACCCCGCAGTGTGCGAGTGACCGCTCACACATTACAAAACGGAACGCGCCACGGACAGAAATGTGCGAGCGGCGGCTCGCACCGAAAGCAGATTGCTCACCAGTCCCGCCTCCTAACCGCCGGAATCTGACTTGGGTGCGAGTGACGACTCACACCCAAGAGGATTTTCCCAGCTAATCCATTCCCCAGTCGCTGTTTCCCGGCCTCGATGCGAGCGGTGGCTCGCATCGAAGAGGATTCTCTCAGCGACTCAGCCCTCCATGTCGCTGTTCTCTGGCTTGGGTGCGAGCGGCGGCTCACACCGGGACCGATTTCCTCAGCTGACCCTCCTCCTGGCGGCTATTTTCCAGCTTGGGTGCGAGTGGCGACTCACACCGAAAGCCGATTGCTCACCAGTCCCGCCTTCCAACCACCGGAATCCGCCTTAGGTGCGAGCGGCGACTCGCACCCAAGGCGCGGCGCCACGCCACGCAGCGCGGCTCAGGAGGCATCGGCGGTGGAGGAAGAGGAGTCGGTGGAATCGGTGCTGCCCGAGGCGGAGGCGGACGGGGAATTGGGATCGGCGTCGGCATCCACCGGCGTGGAATCCACGCGGCGCTTCATGTAGGAGGTGGCGCTCGTGAGCGTGGAGGTGCTGCCGGTCACCGTGGCGTAGTCCGCGGAGGAATCATCGGCGACCTTCTGAGCGGCGGCGATCTCCTGCTGGAACTGCTGCACGTCTGGGTCGGAGGCGCCGAGCCGGTCCTGTGCCTCGGAAAGCTCCGCGTTCGCGGTATCGATCGCGGACTTCAAATCGGACTGGGCCTGCGCAAGTTTCTGCGCATCCTCCTGCTGTTGCTGCTGCGAAGCGGAAGCCTGCGCGGAGGCATCGGCGGAATCCTTGGCGGACTTGGAATCCGTGACCTTCTGTGCGGCGGCGGTGACCGCATCGGCGTTCTTCTGCAACGTGTCGGCGGCATCGTTGTTGAGGCTCGTGGTCTGCTGCAACTGGGCGTCGGCCGCAGAGGTATCGCACTGGGTGAGGTCAGGCACGGTCGCCTTGAGCGCGAGCTGAAGGTTCGCGACGGTGGAGGCATCCTGCACCTGGTCGGCAGTGACCGCCGAGGTGGCGGAGGCATCGGAAACCACCGAATTCCACCGGTTGCGCGAATCGTTGTACCGGTTCACGGATTCCTGGCATGCGGCGAGCGCCGACGTGGCACTGGACGATGACGCGCCCTGCCCTGCCGTGGAGCCGCCACGGCGGCCCAATGCCACGGCGATGCCCACGATGATGAGCACCACCACGATGATGGCGACCGCCACGGCGGTTTTCTTCGATGATTTTGATTTCGATTCCTGGTGGGATGAATTCAAGGAATCAGCATCCCCGCCTTTATCGCCAGGCGTTTGCGCATTGGCGTAGCTCGGCTGAGCATAGCCGGCGGTGCCGTACTGCTGCCCGGCATACTGCTGACTGCCAACCGCCTGCGCACCGTAGGCGGGAGTGTCTTCCAACGTGTCGGAGCCATCATCGTAGCCTGCGTAGCCAGGCGTGGCGGAGGAATTGAGCTGGGCGGATTGCGCGGACCGCGGGGTGCGCGCTGCGGCACTGCTCGTGCCGTACACGGCTGTGGCATAAGAATCCTGCCCATAACCCTGCCCGTACGGCACGGTCTGGGCGGACGCGCCATACTGCCCCGGCTGCATGGCAATCGTCTCCGTCTCGCCAACACCCATCGGCGTGGTGCCCATCGGCACGGTGGCCGCCTGCGCTGCACCCATCGGCGTGGTGGGCCGCCCGCCCGCAGTGGGCTGCAACACCTGGGTTTCCGCGGCATCCCTCGCCTGCACGGAGCCGATCGGAGCACCCATCACGCCGGTGGCGCCCATCAGGGCGTCCTCGGTGGCGGACGTGGGGAGCACGGAGGGCCGAGCGGAAAAATCCATGGACTGTGTTGCCTTGCGGCGCCCTGCATAGGGGTCGGCAAGCTGCTGCGTCGCCATCTGCTGCAATGGCTGGGTTTGCTGCGTTGGCTGAACGCCCTGCAATGGCTGGGTTTGCTGCGTGGGCGTGGATTGCATCGGCTGTGTGGGCGGAACCGCCTGGGTCTGCTGAACTGGTTGAGTCGGCTGCGTCACCGGCGCCGGTTGCTGCGCCCCCTGCGCCGGTTCCTGAGGGAAGGGATTGTACGCCTGCGTCGCCTGGGTGTCGGTGGCATCATTCCGCTGTTGCGAAGCATCATCACTGTAGGGCATAACGTTCCCTTCCGCGCACGCAGGCGCAATCGGTCCTCTGGCTTCTGTTGCCATAGTACTCAGCGCCGCGCATGTGGCGGCCGCTGGGAGGCTAGCGCCGCGACGGTCGGCTGGGTCCCTCGTGCGGCGGTCCCCCGTGCGGCGGTTCCCCATGCGGCGATCGGCACGGTTCCC
Organism: Bifidobacteriaceae bacterium; assembly: GCA_029227215.1. GTDB lineage: Bacteria > Actinomycetota > Actinomycetes > Actinomycetales > Bifidobacteriaceae > Pseudoscardovia. The sequence continues at coordinate 13,978 of JAQXZM010000111.1, forward strand.
GATATCCATCAGTCGGCGCTTGCCCAGTCAGAGCCTGCGCTGGCATCTGCCGAGACTGCCCCACCTGAGACTGTCCCACCTGAGACTGTCCCCCATGAGTTTGCCCTGCCTTCGCATGTTCCGCGCGCTGGCGCTCATCCTTGCGCCGCATGCGGCGTTCGTGAAGCTGCGCCCATGTGAGCAGCACGGCCATGATGCCCAGGAACACGAACGGATGCCAATACATCCACACGCCCAAGCCCATGTAGAGCCCGGCACCCCAAAGCGGAAGCATCCACAGAGTGTCCCAGAACTGTTCCATCCATGATTCATCGGCAACAAACACCAACGGCCATTGCGGCAGCTGAGTCAGAGCCACAACCGCCTGCACGCTGAGGGACACGGCCATGCCATCAGGAATCATCATCCACCTCCCGCTCGCATGTCTCTGTCCTCGTATCATTGTCAGAGCGAAAGCGATCAGCCAAAGGAGACTGAGACACCTGCGATGCAGGCAGCGTCCACGATGCCGACGATGGTTGCGATTGCTCCCCTCGCAAGATTTTCGACTGCTGCCACCGTTGCTGCGATTGCTGCGGTTGCGAAACCTGGAATCGTCCTGGTGATGGAACCCGTGCCTGCTCCATCATTTGCGGTGAATGCCGTTCAGGTTGTGGCGGATACGCCGAATATTGCGACGGCAGCTGGGCATGAGCATTCCGCTGCTGCTGCTCCTGCTCGGCTATCCACTTCGCGTATTCCTTGCCGCTGCGACCTCCCCTCGATGCCTTCACTGCCGCCATGCACACCAGAGCGCTCACAACCCAAGAAATCAGAATCGACAACACTGGATGCTCTGCGACAAAGTCGATGACAAATCCTATTTGAAGGAACCAACCCCGCTGCATCCAATACGACCAAGGGCGCCACGTGAAAATCCCATTTTCGGAGTAAAACCAGTTGTCAAACGCAAACAAAGGCATCGACGTTGCGAGGGCCCCAGCACGGCATAACGCCGTTTGCACTAGCGCGCATACACCATGAACCCACATCGTCGTTCCCTTTCTCATGCCGCGGGATTGCATCACCGTTGATGGGCACCAGCTTAGCAGCGGATGGGCTGCGGCGGCGGGTGAGCGGCAGGAATGTGTATGATATCCCCGTACGGATGCGTCGCCTCGGCGCGTTTGCATCCGCACGGGGCCGTAGCTCAGTCGGTTAGAGCAGCGTCCTTATAAGACGTTGGTCCTGGGTTCAAGTCCCAGCGGCCCTACGATTTTCAAAGCCCCGCGAGCGCAATGCTTGCGGGGCTTTGTTGTTGGGATTACAAGCGTTGGGGACCCGGGGCGTTTCGGCGGGCATGTGGAGGCGAGCTACGTGTCGCGGCATGTGTCGGCGTTGCTGCCGGAGGGGTACGGCGTGCATTCGCTGCGCCACCGGTACGCGACGCGCCTGTACGGGGCGACGCACGATCCGCTGCTCGTCTCCCGCCTGCTGGGGCACGAGAGCGTGGAGACGACGCAGGTGTACGTGTGCCTGCCGGACGAGGGGATGCGCGCGGGGCTGGACGCGGTCGCCCTGCGCACATGACGGGCCGCCTGGATCTGGCGGAATCTGACTACGTCTGCCAGGATCTAGATCTGGCGGATGTAGAGCCAGTAGTTCGTGTCGGTGGACTTCCAGATGGCCTGGTAGCCGTCCCATTCCCTGTGCGCCCACTGGCCGCCGGTGGTGGGCGCGCCCACGCCGTCCGGAGCGCCCAGGTTGCGCAGCGTCACTGCATGGAGTTCGTCGGGCGCGCTGGTCGTGTTGGTCTCCGGGGTGATCTGCTTGTCGGTCGTGCCGTCCGGCTTCTCGCCGAGCCATGTGCCGTCGAGTGCAAGCATCTCCGTGTATCCGCCATTCGGCCCTTGGGGGTGCACCTCCTCTGTTGCGGATGCATACGCTTGGATGAGCGGAGTATCTGCTGCATCATCTGCCTTGAGCCCTTCCGTGTTGTAAGTGTCGATGTGCTTCGTCGCCTCGAGTTGGTCGACGATCGCCTGGAGGTCCTGCTGCGATGGCTCCGCCGCCGCGGATATCGATGCGGACGCGGATGTGTCGGCTGCGGAAGACGTCGTGGCTGGTGAGGCCGACGGCGTGGACGTGCTGGATGCCGCACTTAACGAACTCTGCACGGATTGCGAGCTCGATGCGCTTTCCGCGCTCGCCTGGGTCGATGCCGCGTCTTGCGCGGACGTGCCGCCGCATGCCGCGAATGGAACAGTCATCGCCACTGCTGCAAGCGCCGCAACCACTGCTTTTCCATAACCTTTCATGATCGGCTCCCTTCATGAAGTCCCGTCATTCTCTGTTGATCGCCGATGCAGCTCCTGCGCCCCATCGGCTCCCGTCCGCCGCGTTTCGCGACCTCGCACTGTGTTACTGGTTGTTTGCCTTTTCTTACCGGTTGCTGCCGTTTGTTGCCATTGGCCACACACGGTGCTCATGCCGCGTCTCGCAGTGCCACGGTTCCAATTCTTGGAATCGTGATTCAAGCATACGGTGACTTTCGGCAATGTCACAGCATGAGCACACGCCGTGTTTCATCGTCCCATGCCAAGACATTTATGGTGCCATCACCGCTCGGCCCTGCATTGGCGCCATTCCGCGACGTGGCACAGTTATCCACATTGATTCTCCAGCAATGCAATTCGCCTCACCACAGTCCACATTGGTCCGAATCACCCCGCCGACGAGCGCGCAGCGGTTATCGTCATCGCATGGAAACTCACCGCATCCTCGACAAAGCGCCCGCCCTGTCATCGCCCGCCGTGTTATCGTCAGCTCTTCCTTCGCCCACCCTGACGTCGTCCGTTCCGCCGTCGCCCGCCAGGCCATCGGCCACCCCGCCATCGCCCGCCATGCAAAGCCGGGTATACGAAGCATGTTCGCAGGCGAATCACCAGGCATTGCTTTTCCGCACCGATGCACGCCTGGCATTGCGATGCGCCCACCATCTGCAGCGTGAGGGCCGGTTCGTCGAACCGCTACCGCGCCAGTTCGCCATTGCCGCGTACTGGCGCGACCTGTCGGACGACGCACGCCTGCGCGTCATCCTGCGCAGCACCGCCGCGGCGCACCCCAATCGTGCATTGTGCTCGGTGAGCGCGGCATTCTGGCTGGGTTTCACCTCCACGCTGCATTACCACAGCCATGTGCATATGGCGAGCGCGAGGCGCGGCGGCTACGCACCGCGGCATGTGAAGCTTCACACGCTGGCAGGCGACAGTGCACAAGCGGATGGCAACGCCAGTGGCGGCACGGGCGATGGCATCAGCGGTGGCGCTGGCGATGGAGCTAGCACCGGCACCGGCATCAGCGCAGGCACCGGCACTGGCGCAGCGAAAACCATGAGCATCGAGGGCAGTTTCGTATTCCGAGGCGTGCGGGTGGTGTGCGTGGAACAGGTGCTGCTCGATTGCGCGCGCGACGCTCCGTTCCCCGAAGCGATGTCGATCTGGGACGCCGCCCTGCGCCTTGGCGCCACCGACAAGCGACGCATCGCAGCGTATTGCGACGCGCATCGGCTGGCCTCGGGGATCCGCGCGGCACGCATGCTGCTGCGATTCTCCACGCCGCTCGCCGAGAACGGCGGCGAATCGCGGGCCCGCGCCACGATGCTCATGCTGGGGTTCGCCGAGCCACAAGTGCAGGTCTCGTTCCGTAGTCCGGCGACGCGGGGCGAAATCCGGCCGGATTTCGTATGGAGAATCAACTCCTGCCGCACCATCGCCGGCGAGTTCGACGGCATGTGCAAATACACCGACGAATCGATGCGAGGCGGCAGGTCGATCGAAGGCGTGATCCGCGACGAGAAAGACCGCGAGACCGCGCTCAACAGTCTGGGCATGACCGTCGTGCGGTTCAACGCCCAGGATGTGCGTGACATGTATGCGCTTGAGCACAAGCTCGACTCCGTGGGCGTGCCCCGCGTGTATGGCAAGGAGCTCACTCTGCGCAACCAGATGCGCGCCTGCCACGGCAGGCTGGAGAGCGGCACTCCGCTGTACCGGCTCGGGGTGGAACGCGGGTCGGAACGCGGCGCAAGATGAGCGGTCTAGGCCTGGCAACCCCCGCGAGAGTGCCATTTCCTCTGAGTCTGTAGGCGCATTTTCAATCGTCAGAGACAACGGCACCTGACTCGCGGATTCTCAGAGAAAAAGACACAAAATCCGAGACCAAAATCCCTGACAACCCGAAATCCACGAGCAGAATCAGACAAACCGGCACTCCCCCGGTGCCGGAATGCCTGACGATCCAACCCTCAAAGAATCTCTCAGAGGTCCTGGAGCCGAACCGAACACCGGGACCTCTGACAACCCAGGCATAGACGAAGCCCTCAGGGAATCCAGCGCCGGCCCGCGTGCCAATATGTCTGACGGTCTGGGCGACCAGCAAACTTGCAGAGACCCAGATCATCTGCCAGGACCAAAACCTCTAACAATCCGCCCGCCCGGAAACCCGTCATGGAATCCAGCACCGGCCCGTGTACCAGAATCCCTGCAAACCCGCCCACCCGCCAGACCGGCAGACAGACCGGCACCACCGAAGTGCCGTTTTCCCTGAGCCTGCGAGGGCATTTTCAATCGTCAGAGACAACGGCACCTGACTCGCGGATTCTCAGAGGAAAAGACACAAAATCCGAGACCAAAACCCCTGACAATCCAAAATCCGAAAGCACAATCAGGCAATCCAGCACTCCCCGGTGTCGGAATGACTGGGCTGCTGACGGACCAGATGGACCGGATGGGCTAGGTGGGCTAGACAGTGCGTACGGACTGAGCGGCCCCGGCAGACTAGACGGATTTCGGTGGATTAGGTGGACTAGGCGGTGCGGTCGGATTGGGTGGGGCGGAAAGAAGCGATGATTGCTGCCGCCATGCACAGGGCGAGCACGAGGAGAATCGCGAAATCGATGCGGCTGCCTGTGATCGTGCCGAGCACGGTGGCCGTCGTGGTGCCGGCGGACGCGCTTGCGCTTGTTGCACTGCCCGCTGCGCTCGCCGCACCGGCACCGGCTGCTGCACTCGCTGCACCTGCCACAGCCCCGCTGCCCGCTGCGCCCGCCGCGGACTGTGCGAGGATCTGGGCGGAGATCACTGCGGAAACGACCGCCGTGCCGAAGGAGCCGGCGAACTGCTGCATCATGGAGAACAGCGAGTTGAGGTCGGACTTGCGCGGCCCGGTGACGCAGGCGCTCGCATCCGACATCGTGACGCCGAAGCCGGTGTTGAAGCCTAGGCGCAGCAACGTGTACAGCACGCCGATGAGCACCAGCGTGAACGAATGGGTGAGGGCGAGCATGAGCGCAAGCGCCACAATCATGAGGCCCACGCTCACGCCGAGCGTACCACGCGCACCGCAGCGGTCGTAGATGCGGCCGGCGACGGCCGACGCCACGGCGCCGAGCAGCGCGCCGGGCAGCAGCATGAGGCCCGCCTGCATCGCGCTCGCACCGAGCACGTTCTGCGCATAGAGCGGCAGGATGAACGACATGCCGATGTTGATGAGCTGCAACCCCACATAGCCGAAAAGCCTCAGGCGCACGGCGCGGATGCGCAGGATCGCGTAGTCGAACAGCCGGCGCTTGCCGTGCTTCGCATGCCAGGCGACCGCAACGCCAAGCGCCGCGCACACCACGATGCCGATCCAGAAACCGGGGGCTGCCCAACCGCCAAGGCCAGCGGCGTCGAAGGTGACGATGATGGCGATGAAGGTAGCGGCGAGCAATGCCACGCCCGCGGCATCGAACGCGAGACCGCTCGCCCCACGCCGGGCTGCGGCACCGGCACCGCCACCAGCACCAGCAGCACCAGCACCGGCACCCGCACCTTCATCGCGCACGCTGATCAGCCCCGCAATCGCGATGAGCACGAGCAGGGGCAGCACGCCTGAGAAGATGGCCCTCCACGACCACACGCTCGTGAGCACGCCGCCGTAGGTGGGGCCGAGTGCCGGTGCAAGCGAGACGATGACGCTCGCGAAGCCCGTGTACGTGCCGATGCGCCGCAGCGGCACGCGCGTGAAGATGAGCTGGAACATGAGCGGCGTGGCGATGCCGGTGGCGAACGCCTGGAGCATGCGCCCGGCGAGCAGCAGCGGGAAGTTCGGCGCCACAAGGCACATCACGGTGCCGAGCGCGCTCATCACGAGCGCGAACACGAACAGGCTGCGCGGGCTGAAGCGCTTGAGCACGTAGGCGGTGGTGCTCATCACGATGGTGACGAGCAGCAGGTATCCGGTCGTGAGCCACTGCACGGTGGCGAGCGAGACGTGCATCTGCCGCATGAGCGTGGGGAACGTGACGTTCATCGAGGTCTCGGTGAGGATGCCCACGAACGAGAGCAGCCCGACCGAGACGATGGCGAGCTTCGTGCGCCACGGCACATGGAGCGCGGCGTCCTGCGGCGCCTGGCTGCGCGGGCGCTGACTGCCTGGGTCCTGATGATCTGGATTCGGGTCGTGCGAGCTCTGGTCGCGCGAAATGGGCTGTCGCTGTGCGGATGATGACATGGTTGATGCCATGGCTTGCTCCTGTCAATTGCTCCTGATGCGACCGACCGGCCGTTTGATGAATCTCCATCCATCAAACCAGTCCATCGATCAATGTCATCAATGAATCGGAATGAATCGTGATTCGATATGAATAACCGAATCCGAATGCTCACGCCGATCGCACGGAAAGCAGGAAATCCCCTGATTGCATTAGTTGCTGCATGACTGCATGGCTGTGAAACCGCCGTGTCATGCATCATGATTGCCACGCATCATGCATGCAGCACCGTGCAACAACACAACATTGGGAAAACCTACGATGCGCTTCCCGTCCAGCGCAGGTAGCATCACAGGTGGTTACTTTACCGTAAAGGTCCGGACGAACGCCATCGGGGCGGCGACACCACCCAAGGATTCAGCGGGCCGTAAGGAAGGAGCAGTGCGCACCATGAGCAAGCGTCACGCATCCGCGTCACCGAACGATTCGTTACAAGACCTTTCGCGCAATTCCTCCCATGATTCCTCCCATGATTCCTCGCATGATCCCTCGCACGGCCGTTCGCATGCCCCCTCCCGCAATTCCTCCTGCGCCGCGTTGAGCCGCCCGCACGGCGCCTCCCCGTGGTGGGCGCGAGAGCGCAGCATCCCCGCCTGGGATGGCTTCGACATCGTGTACCTGTTCGCCATCGCCGGCACGATCGGCACGATCTACGAGGAGATTCTCGTGCTCGTCACGCAAGGCGTGTTCGAGAACCGCAGCGGCTCCATCATCACCACCGTCAACTGGGTGTACGGCATGGGCGCGTCCCTCATGTTCGTGTGCCTGCAACGGTGGCGCAAGCCCTGGCAGTATTTCACGATCGGCGCTCTGCTGGGCGGCGTGGTGGAGTTCACGCTCAGCGTGATCGAGCAATACCTGCTCGGTGCGAAATCCTGGGATTACTCCGGCACGCCGCTCAACATCGACGGGCGCACATCCGTGCCGGTGATGCTCGTGTGGGGACTGCTGTGCACGGCGTGCATGTGCTGGGTGTTCCCGCCCGTGCTGCGGCTCGTGCACCGCATACCACGGCGCCCGCGACGCGCGATCGCAGTGTCGCTTGCAGCGATTATGCTCGTCGACCTCGCGCTGTTCGTGCCGGCGATCGTGCGGTATTCGCAGCGCGCGCAAGGGCTGTATTTCGACAACGGCTACTGCCGGTGGGTGGACCGCACCTTCGACGACAGCTTCATGCACGCCCACTACCCCAACATGCAGGTCAAGCACTGAGCGGGGTCATTCCGTGTGTGCCAGACCGTTGCGCACCAGACCGTTGCGCACCAGATAGTCGCGCAGCACGACGGCGTTGTTGTGCGCCTCGTCTTTCGCGCCGAACACGAGCGTGACGCGCTGCTGCCCCGCCCATGCCTGGCGCAGCTGCTCGATGGCATCGGGATTCGCATCGAGCTCCGCCTCGTAGCGCTGCCTAAACTCCGGGAAGCGCTCGGGAATGTGGGCAAACCAGGTGCGCAGCTCCTTGGAAGGTGCCACGTCCTTAATCCAAGCGGCAATGTGCGCCTTCGCCTTCGATGTGCCGCGCGGCCACAGACGGTCGATGAGTATGCGCATGCCGTCGGCGTCCGATGGTTCCGCGTAGGCGCGCTTGATGGTGATGACCGGCACGGTAGTGGAGTCTGCGGTATCGGCGGAGGGTGCAGCGTCAGTGGGGTTTACGGTATCGGTAGAGTTCACGGTATCGGTGGAATTCATGGTATCAGCAGAGTTCGCGGTATCGGCGCTTGCGTTTGCGGCTGCTGACAATTGGGAGGAATCCTGAGGCATGGTGGTCTGCTCCTTCGGTGTGATTGTTTCGCTAACGCCCACAATAGGAGCATCTGAAGCAACCGGTGCATCGACCTGCGCAGCGGCGATTTGCACGGCGCTGACCGGCACCGCCTGTTTGGTGAGCGGACTGCGCGACACGCAAGGGTCGGAGGCGACGAAATACCGCCGCATGCGATCCGCCGCTTTGCTGATGCCCACGCGCGGCCCGCACATGATGCGCTCGCCCGGCCTCAGCGGCGCTGGCATGATGCGCAGCGGCGGTTGGGTGAGGTCGTGACCATACAATGCCATGTCGACGCTGAGCGCCTCACACAGTTTCGCCGGCCCGTTCGCCAGTTCCACGCCGGTGCGCCCGCCGCGGTTGTGGCTCGCGATGTCGGTGCCCTCCACGATGCACGCGGCGCGCACCAAGGCGCCGGAACCGAAGCCCGCGGGCCCGGCGGTCACGTTCATGCAGTGGTGGATGCCGTGGCTCACGTAAATGTAGGCGTGCAGCGCGGGGCCGAACATCGCGCGGTTGCGTTCGGTGCGCCCGCGGTAGGTATGGCTCGCCGGATCGGTCTGGTCGTAGGCCTCGGTCTCCACAATGCGCGCGACGATGCGACGGGCGGCGGCGGTGTGGTTTGCGGTATTGATGATGTGATCGCCACCGATGCCGCCATTGGCGGCATCGTCTCCGTCTGGTGTTGCGGCATTTGCCGATGAATCATCATCCGTCATATCGCGCACGATGAGACTGCCGAGCAAGCTGATTGCCATGGAGTCGGCGGTATGGGGCAACTGGGGATCCACCAACTGCGAATCCATCAGATGCGAATCCACCGGCAGCGGATTTACGGATGGCTCCGCTGCCGGTTGCTCCTGCGACTCGCATTCACTGCATGTCATCAGTACCGCGTTCCATTAGCTCTACGCCCCATCAGTTCAGCGTTCCATCAGTTCCGTATTCCGTCACTGCCTGGTGCCATCAGTGCCTGCCGCGGCCGCCGAATCCGCGCCCGCCGCCACGGCTTGCACCGCGGTTGCCACCATGGTTGCCACCGCGAGCGCCGCCGAAGCCGCCATTACGCCCACCGTTGCCTCGGCCACCGTTTCGATCGCCACCGTTGCCACGGCCACCGCGGTTGCCGTTCCAGCCGCCGCGATTGGCATTGCGCTCGGAGTTACGGCTGGCATTGCGCTTCGCGCTGGCGTTGCCGCCGCGCTTGCCGTTCTTGCCGGCGTTCTTGCCATGCTTGCCGAAATCAACGTAATCGCTGCGGTCATGGCGGCCATTGCGCTCGCCATAATCGGCACGACCAGCATCATTACCGCGGTCATCCCACGCACCGCGTGCACGCTGCGAACGCTCGTATTCGGCGCGTCCGTACTCGTAGTTCGCATCGTCGTGGTGGTGCTTGCCGTTGCCTCGGCGCGTAGCGCCGTCATCCCACGATTCGTAATCGCGGTATGCGCCACGCTTGCCACCGCGACGACCCTCGCCGCGACCGGCGCCACGGTCATCCCAACGGTCATCACGCCAGGCATCACGGCGATCATCACGATGACCGCCCTGCTTGCGCCCTCCGTGCCCGCGACCATCATCACGGTCATCACGACGCCCGCCGCGCACCTTCTTCGCCGCCTTGGCGGCCTTCTGCGCAGCCTTGGCAGCCTTCTCAGCCTCTTTCTCGGCTTTCTTCGCGGCCTTCTCGGCATCAATCACGCCCTGCAGGCTCCAACCCTCCACGAGCGGCGCATGCTCGCCCACGAGCGCTTCGATCTCGTCGCTGCCGGGCACCACGTCCACGGGTTCCACCTCGATGCCGGCCTTGCGGAACAGGTTCCGCGCGAGCTTGCGCTGATCGGGCAGCACGAGCGTCACCACGTCGCCGCTCTTGCCGGCGCGCGCGGTGCGGCCGGAACGATGCTGGAACGACTTGGGGTCCTTCGGCGGCTCGGTCTGCACCACGAGCTCCACGTCGTCCACGTCGATGCCGCGCGCCGCCACGTCGGTGGCGACGAGCACACGCACCGTACCATCGGCGAACGCAGCGAGGTTGCGGTCGCGCTTGTTCTGCGAAAGGTTGCCCTGCAGGTCCACGGCGGGGATGCCCTGCTGGATGAGCTTCTTCGCCATCTTCTGCGCCTGGAACTTCGTGCGCGTGAAGAAGATGCGCTTGCCCATGCCGCTCGCCAGTTCGCGGATTACCTCGTGCTTGTTGCCCTGGGTGACGGCGAACAGGTGGTGCGTCATCGTGTCGACGGGTTCGTCGGAATCCGCCACCGCGTGCACCTTCGCGTCGGTGAGGAACTGGTCCACCACCTTGTCCACTCCGTGGTCGAGCGTGGCAGAGAACAGCATGCGCTGGCCGTGCGGGTCGGTCTGCTCCAGCAGGCGTGTGACGGAGGGCAGGAAGCCCATGTCCGCCATTTCGTCCGCCTCGTCGAGCACACTGATCTCCACGCCTTCGAGCGAGAGCAGGCCCTGGCCGAGCAGGTCCTCGAGGCGGCCTGGGCATGCGAGCACGATGTCGGCGCCGCGGCGCAGCTTGTCGACCTGGCGGCCTTGCTTCACGCCGCCGTAGATGGTGACGGTCTTCATGCCGTAGGCGTGCGCGAGCGGCTGGATGACCTCGTCGATCTGATTGACGAGCTCACGGGTGGGGGCGAGCACGAGGCCGCGCGGGTGCGGCAGGCGCAGGTCGCCCGCTTTGCCGGACTTCTTCAGACGCTTGAAATCGCGCATCGCGGCGGCGCCGTCGCTCTCTTGGCCCAGGCGGGCGACGAGCGGGATGGAGAACGCAAGCGTCTTGCCCGAACCAGTGCGCCCACGACCGAGAATGTCGCGGCCAGAGAGCGAATCGGGCAGCGTGTCGGCCTGGATGGGGAACGCCGTCACCTTGCCGTCCTTGGCGAGCACGTCCACGATGGGCTGCGGCACGCCGAGCTGCTCGAAAGTGAGGTCGGCGCGGTCCGCGTCGTGGCTTATCTCGTCCTGGGAGAATTCGGCGGCCTGCGGCTCCATCTCGAAGCCATCGCGGTCGGCCTTCTTGCGGCGCTGCTTCTTGCCTGCACCGGCGTGGTCATGGCGGTCATGGTCACGGTCATGCTCGCGATGGTCGTGGTCATGCTTCTTGCCATCATGCTTGCCATGCTTCTTGTCGGCATGCTTGCCATCGCGGCCATCATGGCCATCATGGGAAAACAGGTCGCTCGCCGCCTCGGCGGCGCTGGCACGGCGCGCGAAATCGTCACGCGCGGAATCGCGGCGTGCGAAAGCAGCATTGTCCGAAGAATTTTCTTCAGAAAAATCATTCAAGGATTGGAATTCAGACACGAAAAATCTTTCCTACAAAGGGGCCCGCTCTGGCAGGCCATAGGCTCTACAAGGTATCACAAGGCATGGAGCGCAGGCATACGGAGGGATTACGGAGAGTGAATTCTGCGTGTCGTGCGCCCTGCCATGCGTGTCGGCAAAGGTTTCCGGATCGTTCCGTGCCACAATGGAATCATGGAAAGCCACCAATCCCCTGCCATTCATATCGAGCACCTGACGAAGCGCTATGGCGCGATGACCGCGCTCGACGCCTTCGACCTCACGGTGCGCCGCGGTGAGATCTTCGGCTTGCTCGGCCCCAATGGATCGGGCAAGACCACATCGATCCGCTGCATGCTCGGCCTGCTCACCTTCGACGCGGGCAGCATCGAGATCCTCGGCGAGCGCATGACGCCCACGTCCTACGAACTGCGTCGGCGCATCGGCGTGGTGCCGCAAGAGGTGGCGGTGTTCGAAGCGCTCACGGTGCAGGAAAACATCGATTACTTCTGCTCGCTCTATGTGCCCGACCGCAAGCGGCGCGCGCAGCTGGTGGACGAGGCGATTGCGTTCGTGGGCCTGGAGGACTTCCGCAAGTTCCGGCCCAAGAAACTCTCGGGCGGCCTGCTGCGCCGTCTCAACATCGCATGCGGCATCGCGCACCAGCCCGAGCTCATCTTCTTCGACGAGCCGACCGTAGCGGTGGACCCGCAGAGCCGCAACGCGATTCTCGAAGGCATCAAGCGGCTCAACGCGCACGGCGCCACCGTGGTGTACACAAGCCACTACATGGAGGAGGTCGAGCAGATCTGCGACCGCATCCTCATCATGGACCATGGCAAGCACCTGGCGCTCGGCACCGCCGACGAGCTCAAGCGCTCCACGGGCATCGGCGAGACGATCAGCATCGAGGCGCCCGACCTCACCGATGCTGCGGTTGCGGCGGTGAAGGCACTCCCCGCCGTCACGTCCGCGGAGCGTGGCGGCGGCGATGGCAGCAATGGCGATGGCAACGGCAGCGGCGATGACGGGAACGGCAACAACAGCACTGGAACGGGCACCGGCATGGGCACCACCCTGACGGTCGTGTGCTCGCGCGGCGAGCGCAACCTCATCGACGTGCTCGACGCGCTGCATGACGCTGGCGTGCATCCGGGGCATGTGAGCTCGCAGCCGCCCACGCTCAACGACGTGTTCCTGTCGCTCACCGGCAAGCAGCTACGGGATTAGGAGGCGGCATGACTTCCGATTCTTCGGTATCCGGTTCTTCGGCATCTGATTCTCCGACGCCCGATTCTCCGGTATCCATGCCGCCCCAGCGCGACACCCGCAAGCCGCGGCATGCGGCCTGGGGCACGTTCCTTTCCACGCTGCGCATGGAGTTGCGGTGCACACTGCGCACACCGGCGGCGCTGTTCTGGCTCATCGCGTTCCCCATCATCCTTGCCACGCTCATCCAGACGGTGTTCGGCGGCGTCGCGTCATACGCCACGCTCACGCCCGCGAAGGTCGCCGTCGTGCAGGATTCCGCCTGGGAATCCTCCTACGGCGCAAGCGAATTCATGGACGCGGTGAGCGGGAAGAGCGATTCCGATTCGTCTTCAGGCTCCTCGACGACTTCTTCTTCGGCTTCCTCCGCGGCCTCCTCTTCCTCCGCGGCCTCCTCTTCCTCTTCGGCTGCCTCTTCCTCCGTCACATTGATCGACCGCATCGATGTGAGCAGCGCCGAGGAAGCCCAGCGGCTGCTGGATTCCGGCGACGCAATGGCATATGTGAGCGTCACCCAAGCATCCGAGGCGCAATCGATGTCGCAATCGACGTCGCAATCTGCGACATCGTCGGAATCGGTAACGCCATCCTCGGCATCGAATTCCGTATCCACAACGCTTTCGCATTCGTCATCGGGCACGGACGCCGCCGCGCAATTCGGCGCCGGCGCCGGCACGATGCACCTGACCATGTCGCAAAGCGCCGCGCAAGCGATCTCGCAAGCCGGTTCGAGCGGCGGCAGCAGCGACGCGGGCAGCGCATGGTCGCTCATCGCGCTCGAGACGTTCATCGAGCAATACAACACCCGCGCGGGCATCATCACCTCCGCCGTCACCCAAGCCATCACAGACCGCATGTCGCAGATGGCAGCGCAAGACCACAGCAAACTCAATGACGCCGTCTGGATCGAATCCGTCGTGGCCGATGCCATCGCCAGCGCCGATACCGCCAACTCCACCAGCACCGCCACCTACCTCACGCCCGCGCAAGGCTACGCCTCCCCGCAGCCGATGGCACGCTATCACTTCGCCATTGTCGCAATGGCGGCGCTCATGGCGATGACACTCGCCTGCGAGCAAATCACGAAGCTCCAGGCGAACCTCTCGGAGCTCGGCGCCCGCATCTGCGCCTCGCCGCTGGGCCGCGTGCCCAAGGTCACGGCGGTGGCACTCGCCGTGTGGTTCGAGACCTTCGTGTGCCTGGTCATTGATTTCGCGTATGTGCGTTTCGTGATGGGCGTGCCCATCCACGGGCGCGACGGGCTCGCGGTGGCGGCACTGGCGATGGCGGCGTTCGCGTCCGCTGGGCTGGGGCTTGCGCTCGGGGCGATTCCACGGCTTCCTGTCGGCGCGAAAACGGGCATCTCCATACTCATCACGCTGCTGCTCTCCGCCTTCACCGGCATGTACGGCAACATGGCGTTCGCGGATGCCGTGCAACGCGCCGTGCCGTGGTTGCAATACCTCAATCCATGCAAGCAGGTGACGAACCTGTTCTACGACCTGCTGTATTACCACAGCCTCGCGCCGTTCGCCCACACCACGCTGGTGCTGGCGGCGATGGGCGTTCTCGGACTTGTGGTCGCTGCCTTCGAACTGAGGAGGACGAGCTATGACAACCTGTAAAACCGCTTGGCTCGTGCTGCGCGCGAACCTCGGGCAGCTGCTGGCGTATCTCATAGGCCTCAGCATGCTGGCTGGGCTGCTGGCGATGGGCGTCTCGATGAATTTCTCCGATACCGACGCGCAGTCCTTCGACCCGCCGCGCAGCACCCTGGCGATCATCGACCGCGACAGCAACGGCGGGCACCGCTTCGGCACCGCGCTGCGCTCGTATCTGAAGAGCAGCGCCGACATCGTAGACGTGCAGGATTCCGAGATGGCCATCGATGACGCGATGGCGACACAGCAGGTCGATGTCATCATCATCGTGCCACAAGGGTATGCGCAGGATTTCACCTCCGCCGCGCAATCTGGCGGCGCTGTGCCGGCACTGGAATACGTAGGGACCGGAAACGGCGACGACAGCACGGAGAATGGCAGCGAATCTGGGGCCGGCAGCACCGGTAGCACCGGCAGTGCTGGCAGCACCGACAACACCGCCAGCTCGCAATCCGCGGCGTCCGCTCTGGAAACCATGCGGATCTCAGGCTTCCTCGACTCGGTGCGCATGGCGCTCGCCACGGGCACCAGCGCGGACCTTGACTCGGCGTTCGACGCCATCGCGCAGCAATCCGGCACGGATAAGAGCCGCTCGGCGACGGTGAGCGTGTACACGCCGGCGGGGCAACAGGAGCAGGCGGCCGCCGCCGAGGCGAGCGCCGAAGGCTCTGCGCCCAGTCGCGTGCTGCGCGGCTCCGCCGCCGCGATGATCTACGCGATCACTCTCGCGGTGTCGCTTGCCACGATCATCGTGATGACTGCGTTCAACGACCCGCGTGCCGTCGAGCGCATCGCGGTCTCCGCCGCCAAACCGCGCCGTGTGCGCCTGCAGCTGTTGCTCGTGTGCTCGGCGATCGGCGTGGCGATGTGGCTGTGCTGCCTGGCGATGGCCCTCGGATTCGCCGCTGCGCGCGGCGGCGGGCTGGCGTCGATCAACAGAGCGAGCATGACGCTCACCGCGGTGACAATGCTCGTGCTGTGTCTCGTGTCAGTGGCGTTCGGCTTCTTCGTGGGCGAATTCCGCGTAAGCTCCGCCGCGGCGAACGGCGTGGTCAACACAGTGGGGCTCGCGTCCGCGTTCCTCTCCGGCGCGTGGCTGCCCCAGTGGCTCATGCAAGGCTCGGTGGCGGCGATCGCCAAGTGCCTGCCCGGCTGGTGGTACGTCGATGCGCTCAACCAAGCGTTCGGCGGTGGCAGCTCCGCGATCGCCGCGCCTCACGTGGCTGGGTGGGCGGCTTCCACCGCGCTCATGGCGGCTTTCGGCATCCTCTTCGTCCTCGCCGGTCTGCTCGTCGGCCGCATCAAAAAGCGGTGAGGGGTTGGCTCCTCAGGGGACGAAAACGGTTTCGGCCCGCGATACTCAGGATTCACGCGCTGTACGATGGGCGTGTGAATTCTGAGTATCGCATCCGTACCGCCACACCTGCTGACCTGGACGCGCTTGATGCCATTGAGCGCGCGTGCTTCCCTCCTGCCGAGGCGGCGACGCGGGAGGCAATTCAGGCGCGACTTGCGCAATATCCCGATCATTTCTGGGTGCTGGAAATCACCCAGGATCCAGGAACGGAGGAATCCCCAGAAGGATCGAATTCCACGGATGTGTCAGATTCGCCCGAATCATCGGGGAATACTGCTGAATCACCAAACGACCTGACGAATACCGCCACCTCGCATCGCATCGCGAGCTTCGTCAACGGCATGGTGAGCGATGAGCCACATCTGCTCGATGCGATGTACGATGACGCGTCGATGCACAATCCGCATGGCGCCTGGCAGATGATCTTCGGTGTCGACACGCTGCCGGCGTATCGAAAGCGCGGCTATGCGGGAGCGGTGCTGCAGCATGCAATCGACACGGCGCGAGCCGAGGGTCGCCGCGGCGTGGTGCTCACGTGCAAAGACCAGCTCGTGCACTATTACGCGAAGTTCGGTTTCGCGGACGAAGGCATCTCCGACTCCACCCACGGCAACGTGATCTGGCACGAGATGCGGTTAACGTTCTGAGCTAGCTGAAGTGGCGCTCGCCCAACTGGGCATTCCGGCCATCATTTCGGCATCTGAACGGCAATATGCTGGCCATAATCCCCAGTTCGGCAGGATCTCTCCCGCCCGAATAAAGAAAGGCATTGCCTTTATGAACCCCAACGTTCCAAGCACAAGCGAACTGCACACCATTGCATTCATCTGCACGCATAATGCCTGCCGCAGCCAGATGGCGCAGGCCCTCGCGGAGCACTATCAGCGCATCGACCCGCGCTTCGCCGCTTTCCGCTTCGTCTCGGCAGGCACGGATATCGCGGATTCCATCGATCCCGATGCGGTGCGTGTGCTCAAGCAAGGCCGCGGCATCGACATGCTGGCGCACGGGCAGCACCCGAAGACCATCGACCAGATTCCCACACCGGACGTGGCAATCTCGATGGGCTGCGGCGTGCGCTGCCCATTCATCGGCAGACCGTTCGATGCCGATTGGAACCTGACCGATCCTACCGGTGGCACGGATGCGGACTTCCTGCACTGCATCGAACAAATCGATGCACTCGTGCAACAGATTCCCGACCTGTACGGACAGGCGTGAGAAACAAAGGCGCCGAAGACGGACGTTAGGAACCGATTTTCGAGGGTTCTAACGTCCGACATCGGCGCCTCTTTATTGTCGGCTCGGTATTGGCAGGATTGGGTTTGCCCAAATTGGTCGGGATTCGTCCCGGATTAATCCTGGGCGATGATCGTGCCTGCCTTGGGGCCTGCATCAAGCAGGTCGATGCGCGTGATGGTCATGACCGGCACGACGGCGGGGCGCTTCAAACCATGCTCGTCAGCGAACTTCAGGGCTTCCTCGTAGAAATCGCCGGAATCGACGAGCTCAACAGGGCCATGGAAGCGGTAGCCATGCTTGTTGTCCTTCGTGGCGACGGCAACGACCATCTTGCCGTTGTCACGCAGGTTGTGCAGATGCTGGCGAGCGGTGCGCTCGTAATAGAACAAATGCGAATCATCCTTGACCTGCATGGAAATCTTGGGGCCGATGTCCGGATATCCGCTCTCGTCGACCGTTGCAATGTAGCACAGGTTGTTGGCAATCATGCTCTTCATGTCATCAGTCATCGCAACCATGTGGTCCTCCTTTATCAGTGGAATTCACCCTCAATCCTATCGGCTTGCGGCGGCGACGCCACGCAACCCGCCGGCGAAAATCGCCAATCGTGAAGAAAGTCACACAGCACTGCACACGCCCCACGATGGCGGCACAATGGAGGCATGGCACACAGCAGCGAATCGTCTTCCCGCAATTCCGGCGAATCCAACAATACCCATCGCACCTCCCGCCGCGGCACCACCCGCCGCACCGCCGCGCTCACCCATGTGACGCACGACGCGTTCGGCCCGCTGTGGGCGCCAGACTCGCGGGTGCTCATGCTTGGCTCAATCCCCAGCCCCAAATCGCGTGAATTCGGCTTCTACTACATGCACCCGCGCAACCGCTTCTGGCCAGTGCTCGCGGCAATCTTCGACGAGCAGGTGCCAGCAAGCATCGAGGAGCGCCGCGGCCTTGCGCTGCGCCATCACATCGCGCTGTTCGATTCGCTGGTGGAATGCGACATCGTGGGCGCGTCCGACGCATCGATCCGCAACCCCGTGCCCGCGGATCTGCGCCCGTTGCTTGCAGGATCGCGTATCCATGCGATCTTCTGCACCGGCGCCACTGCCGCCAAGTACTTCACGAAGTGGTGCGACCCAATGCTGCGCGACGCCGGGTTTGACATACCGATGACACAGCTGCCGAGCACAAGCCCGGCGAACGCCGCGTGGAGCCTGGAGCGGCTCGTCGCCGCGTATGCCCCGGTGCGGGAAGCCGCTGAAGCTGAGGGCTGAGACTGGAGACTGAAGATAAGCAATCCGCTGTGCCGCACCACGCGGCGGCAACTGCACCAACCTCGACAGCCGAAAAATCAGAAATATGCCTTGATCGCCAGGTCAATCGTCAGGATCAAGCCGCCGATGACCGCGAGGATGCGCATGATGCGTGCCGGAATCTTGCGCGTGATGGGCGGCGCCACGTAACTGCCCACGAAGCAGCCCAGGCACATCGCGATTGCCGCGGGCCACACCACCACTCCCTTGCAGATGAAGATGACCGATGCCGAGACGTTCGCGCCGAAACCCACGAGCGTCTTGAGCGCATTGATGTGGTGGAACGGGCCGATGCGTCCCAGATCGAGCACCGCAAGCACAAGCGTGCCGGCGCCGGCGCCGAAGTAGCCGCTGTAGATGCCGCACAGCGACACCGCCACCCACAGCCACCATGGGTCCTTCGACATCGGCTGCGTCTTCGTGGGCGCGAGGCTGGCTGCGACGCTCGATGCGCCATCACGCTGGGCGAGCGCATCGTGCGCCGCCTGCCGCGCCTCCATCTTGCCGCGCGGATTGAGCGCGATGAGCAGGGTGCTGAGGAATATCAGCGGCGGCACCGCATATTCGAACACCTTCGGATCGAGCCCGAGCAACAACAGGGCGCCGATGATGCCGCCGACCACGCCAATCGCGATGTAAGTGATGGCGCGGTTCCTCTGCCCCTTGAGCTCCACACGCGCGCCGAGCACACCGCCCAGGCCGGTGCCCACCACGCCCACGGTGTTCGATGCATTCGCCAACACAGGCGGGATGCCGCACGCCAGCAGCGCCGGGTATGAGATCAGCGACGAGGCGCCCACCGCGTAGCCGACGAATCCTGCGCCGATCCCCGCTAGGAAAATCAACAGGAGCGTCACCACCGTGAAACCGCCGATCATGCCTGTACCTCCGCTCGCTGGTGCCGAATTGATGGCCGATCTGATGCCGGACCGATTGTGCCCGGCCGAATTGCCGCACGCCACTCGTGGTGGCGCCCTTGGAGACTACCGCCGCGTCCGAATTGCGGTACGCCATTGCTCACATGGTGGCCATTGTGCCACGCCCGCCCAACGCGGCGGCACGCACGGCTGCCCCATGTAGACCTCTTACGGAATAATGGACACGAAGCATTGGGCCCATGCCGCCGCGCTTGCCCGCGCCTGCCTTTGGAGTGCAGGACTTTGGAATGCAGGGCGCGACGCGCTGCATCACGCGGCACCACGTCAGGCGGCGGGCTTCCTCAACTTCTCAAGAGAACGGAATACCTTTGGCTGAATTCATTTATTCCATGATCAAAGCCCGCAAGGCCTATGGCGACCGGGTGATCCTGGACGACGTGACGCTGAGCTTCCTGCCCGGCGCGAAGATCGGCGTGGTGGGCCCCAACGGCATGGGCAAGTCCACGCTGCTGCGCATCATGGCGGGCCTTGACACGGTCTCGAACGGCGAGGCCTACCTCTCCCCTGGCTACACGGTGGGGATCCTGCAGCAAGACCCGCCGCTCGACGATACGAAGACGGTGGGCGAGAACATCAAGGAAGCGTTCGGCGCCATCGCTCAGAAGGTGGAGCGCTACAACGAGATCGGCGAAGAGATGGCGAACCCCGATGCCGACTTCGACGCACTCATGGAAGAGATGGGCAAGCTGCAGACCGAGATCGATGCCGCGAACGGCTGGGATCTCGACTCCCAGCTCGAGCAGGCGATGGATGCCCTGCAGTGCCCTGACCCGGACACCCCGGTGAAGGTGTGCTCCGGCGGCGAGCGCCGCCGCGTGGCGCTGTGCAAGCTGCTGCTCGAAGCCCCCGACCTGCTGCTACTTGACGAGCCCACGAACCACTTGGACGCCGAGTCCATCCTGTGGCTCGAGCAGTTCCTGCACAATTACCCGGGCGCCGTCATCGCCGTCACCCACGACCGCTACTTCATGGACAACGTGGCGGAGTGGATCTGCGAGGTCGACCGCGGCCACCTCTACCCCTACAAGGGCAACTACTCCACCTACCTGGAGACCAAGGCGAAGCGTATGGAGATCCAGGGCGCCAAGGACGCCAAGCTCGCCAAGCGCCTGAAGAACGAGCTCGAATGGGTGCGCTCCTCGCCGAAGGCCCGCCAGGCGAAGAACAGGGCGCGTCTTGAACGCTACGACCAGATGGAGGAGCAGGCGCGCAACTCCAAGAAGCTCGACTTCTCCGAGATCCAGATTCCGCCGGGGCCGCGCCTGGGTTCGATGGTGCTCGAAGCCGAGCACATCCACAAGGCGTTCGGCGACCGCGTGCTCATCGACGACCTGAGCTTCACGCTGCCGCGCAACGGCATCGTGGGCGTCATCGGGCCCAACGGCGTGGGCAAGTCCACGCTGTTCAAGACGATCGTGGGCCTCGAGCCGCTCACGTCCGGCTCGCTCAAGATCGGCGACACCGTCAAGATCTCGTACGTGGACCAAAACCGCGCCGGCCTTGACCCCAACAAGAACCTGTGGGAGGCGGTCTCCGGCGGTCTCGACTTCATCGAAGTCGGCGGCGTGGAGGTGCCCACCCGCGCCTATGTGGCGAGCTTCGGCTTCAAGGGCTCCGACCAGCAGAAGCTCGTGAGCATGCTCTCCGGCGGCGAGCGCAACCGCCTGAACCTGGCGCTCACGCTCAAGCAGGGCGGCAACCTGCTGCTGCTCGACGAGCCGACGAACGACCTCGACGTCGAGACGCTGGAAAGCCTGGAGAACGCGCTTCTCGAGTTCCCCGGCTGCGCCGTGGTGATTTCCCACGACCGCTGGTTCCTCGACCGCATCGCCACGCACATCCTCGCGTGGGAAGGCACGGACGAGAATCCTGCGCACTGGTACTGGTTCGAGGGCAACTTCCAGTCCTACCAGGAAAACAAGGTGGCGCGTCTGGGCGAGGAAGCGGCTCGTCCGCACCGCCTGCACCGCAAGCTCACGCGCGGCTGAACCGCATCGAGCCGCGGCTGAGCCACAACTCAGCCTGCGCCTGTCCGTAAGCCGTACCGCTGTTTCGATTTTCTTAACAGTGGTACGGCTTTCAGATAATAATCCACGATTTTCGAGTCAAAATCGTCGAAAAATGTACGCAACGGACCGACTCCCCAACCAATCTGCACCCCGCCCGCCCAACAGTGCCCCTCACTGGCACAGCGGCGACCAGCGAGACCGACCGTTGCGGAAAAAGCCCAGCATTCCCAACAACGAACCGCCCAACAGTGCCCCTCGCTGGCACACCAGCAACCAGCAACGCCCACCGTTACCAAAAAGCCCGGCGCCAGGCCGGGTCTTTTGTCAGCGCACGCATTGCACGCTAGCGCGCGATGATTTCGCGCCGATGCCCATTGCGCGCAGATCACGGCGTTGTCATAGAAATAAAGCACGGTGCCGTGCGCAGCTTTGAAGCCGTCGATTTTCTCGCGCGCTACCTTGCCGCCGAAGGCACCCGGAAGCATCGTGGAAAACAACGCCGCGCAAGAGCATATCGAACGCCATCGAGCCAGCCGTTTCCCCCACCGCGAACGCCGACGCGACTTTCATCAATCGTTCAGGATACCAGGCCTACCATGGGAATACCCGCGCGGAACGAACCGCGCATAGCGCCGGAAGGGAGAACAAACCTATGTGCACAGCGCTTGAACTGACAACCAAGGACCACTACTTCGGACGAAACCTCGACCTCGAGCTGTCTTACGGGGAGCGCGTCGTCGTGACGCCGCGCAACTTCCCCATCACCTACCGCGAGATGCCCACGCAGTCCTCGCACTACGCCATCATCGGCATGGCCACCGTGGCCGACGGCTACCCGCTG
>JAQXZM010000112.1 GCA_029227215.1 Bifidobacteriaceae bacterium
TCGTCGATGACGCGGCGCTGCTCTTCGTTCAGCGTTGAGAACAGAAGGTCATACCGCTGCTTGGTCATTCCCAGCGACAGTTCGTCGCGCTCGCTCTTGTCAACGTACTTGTCGAGGAAGCCGTCATGATCCATGGCGAAATAATCCTTGGCGAATTGCATGGCCCGGTCATGGTCGTCGATCAGCAGCGAGGCGAATCGGCCTACCAGATGGATTTGTTCGATTCTGTTGCGGTAATAGGTGTCGAGCTGCGCATAATCCTCTTTGCGGTAGCGGCGGCGGTTGTCCGTCTCCACGCGGGTGATGCGCATCCCGTTGTAGCTGACCAGGAAGCCACCCTCGATATCCAGCTCGTTCGCCCTTTCGAGATACAGCACGGCGCGCCGCACGTTTCCCAGGTCCGGGCGTTTGGTGTCGTCGGAGCTCGCGGCGTTGAAGCTCGAGGCTGCACTGGTGCAGCAGCGCTGCAGATCGACCAGGGAGAACGCGACATCGATGCGCTCCGCTGCGTCTTCTCCCTCGGCACGCATCCGCACGAGCCGCTCCTTTGCCAAGCCGACCACATGGTCGCCGATGACCCGCGCGTTGCGTTGCCGCTCTGCGATGCTCTCGGTGAAACGCTCCTCGTCGATCCCGTTCGTGAACTTGATGTCAATGTCGGAGGCGTTGGGGTGCTCCGGTTTGCGGATGTAGCGCGCGTCGATCCAGGAGGCGACGATGGTCTTCACCTTCGGCACGCTGCTTGTGGTGATTCCTCCATCCAACGCGGCCTCGTTGGCCTCCTTGTATTCCAGCGGCTGCCCCTCGCGCATACCATGCGCAAGGAAGTCCGCGAGGAAGTTCTCCAAGGCGATCATCTCGCCCAGCTTGTCTTCCCGGGAATGGCCCGACGCCTTGCCGCGCTTCACGTAGGCGTGCATATCGGTGTCGTTGCGCAAGATCCCGAGGCGTTTCATCTCGTCGATGTCATCACGCACGCGTCCCTTGGGCAGGGCGAGGCAATCGGCGAGGTAATCGACGCGGCTTTCGCCCTCCCCCGGCATGCCGAGGCCTGTATATTTGCGCGAGAGCAGATAGGAAAGCATGCGCACGCATTCCTCGATTTGTTCCGGGGCAAGGCCGCTGTGAGGTTGCTCGAGGATGTTGCGGGCCGCACGGATGTCATCGACGGCAAGGCTGTCGGCAAAGACGCGGGATGCGTTGACCCCACGTTTGATGTATCCCGACTGTTCCAGCGACATGAGCGCGGCCCGCACGCGCGTCTCCACATCATCCGAGGTGTTGCTCCAGCCGGCTTCGCGGGCGATCTCCAGGGCACTTGCGGTGAAGGCCATGCGCCCGTGATGGCGATTGTCGCTCAGATGCTTGACCGCCTGCCACACCTGCTGGATCTGGTTCATGGTGAGGCGGCTTTGGTTAAGCATCTGGAAGTGGACGTCCAGGTCATCCGCGTTGTACAGGATGATGCAGTCCGCTTGAATGTGCTCGTCGCGCCCTGCCCTGCCGGATTCCTGCATGTAATCCTCGAGGGATTCGGAGACGGTGTAGTGGATGACGCGCTGCACATCCGATTTGTCGATTCCCATACCGAACGCCTTGGTGGCTACCATCACGTTGATGGCACCGGAAAGAAAGGCCTCCTGGCTGGTCATCTTCTCGACGACGCTCATGCCTCCGTGGAATGCACACGCAGGAATGCCATCGCGGCTCAGCTTATCCGCAAGTTCCGTGGCCTGTTTGCGCCTGGCGACGAAGACGATGGTCGGCGGGCACGGATCCTTCTCGGTGATGAGCTCGCGGAGAGTGCGGTAACGGCCGGCGTCGTCATGGGCATCCACCGCGATGGCCCGGTAATGGAGGTTGTGCCGTTGCGCGGTGGTGGCGAACAGCCGCAGGGCCTTGCCGGTCTGGTTGTGGAAGTAGTCGCGGATGTCTGCGATGACTTGTTTCTTGGCCGTGGCGGTGAAACAGGATACGCTCACGCTCCGCCCCAAGGCTGATTCGAGCTGTCTGATGAATTCGCCGATGTACCAATAGTCCACTCGGAAATCCTGGCCCCAGGCGGAGAAGCAGTGCGCTTCGTCGACGACGATGCGCGTGACGTTCCGTGCCTGCACCAGCCGCTGGATTGTTGGCGACCGCAGGGATTCCGGCGCGATGTACAGGATGGACGCGATGCCGGAGCGAACCCGTTCGATCTGATTGGTGCGCTGCACGGGGTCAAGCGTGCCGTTGATGGTGGCTGCGACCGCGATGCCGCGCCGTTCGAGCGAGTTGACCTGATCCACCATGAGGGACTGCAACGGCGAGATGACGATGGTCAGACCGTCCGCGCTCTGCCCGTCGATGATCGCCGGCAGCTGGAAGGTCAGGGATTTGCCACCACCGGTGGGGAACACCGCCATGATCGACTCCCCGTCGATCGCGGCCTGCACGGCCTGTTGTTGCAAGTCCTGGCCTTGCCACGTACGAAAGGATTCGAAACCGAAGATGCGGCGCAATTGCGTGGTTGCATCGAGCATGGTGGTGCAGTACCGGCACGATGGCGACGAGCAGCGCGTGCGGCACAGCGCATCCAGCACGCCGGTGATGCCTGGGAAACGGCGCAGAGCCCACTCGCTGATGTGGCGCGTGTTCGCGGGCGCCATCGCATAGGCGAACGCATAGGCGAGCTCGACCGGGTGCTTCATCGCCAGCTCGGCCAGATCCGCCGATTCGCACACGCAGGGATCCGGTCGTGCGGCAACAGCCTCCTCAATCGCCTGCGTGGCAAGGCTCGCCACGGCATGAGGCAGCTCCAGGCCATCGCGCAGGGCTTGCGAATCAGCCTGGGGAACGCTGCCGCCAGCGGCTGATTGCGCAGGAGCGTCTTGGAACGCCGTTTTCGCGGCGTGCTCCGGATCGATATCACTGGCGCCTTCGCGCAGTCTCTGCCGTGGGGCCTTCCACGCTTCGACGGCGCTGGCATCGCCTATCTGGCGCAACAGCGCGTACCACCCGCGGAAATACGGATGGTGTTGCAATAGCAATGCATAAGCCATCCGCACCGGCTCGTCCAAGGAGGCGTAATCCTGTATCTCCTGCAGGAACAGATTGCGGCACTTGTAGGCGTCCGTGAGCGGGTCATTGAGCGCATCGTCGCTGATTTTCTCAGGTTTGCCAAGCGCATGGCTCGCCGCTTCCGGGTACAGCAACGCGGACAGCGGCAAGGTGTCGATGCAGTACCGTATGCCTGCGGCGGTGAGATCGTCACCGATGACCGCCATATCGAAATCCACGAGGTTGTGGCCCACCGCCCACGTCGCTCCGTGGATGAAATCCCTGAACGCCGCCCGATCAGGTACATGGAGCTCTGCGAGTCGCGATGGTGGTTGCGATGGCCGCGATGTATGACGGCGCAGGAGTGCAAGGAAACGGCCTGCGCGTCGCTCCGCGTGCTGCGCGTGGGTCTGATTCACCTCATGACGCACGAAACTTGCCGTCAGATAATCCACCATGTCGGGGCCGGTGCGCAATGCACCGATGTCGCGCAGCCTTCCTGGCACCGTGGCTTGTTGACCGTTGGCCGGCCGCTGGGCAGACGCCGATGACTGCGGCAGGGCATTGGAACGAATGCCATCACGCCGACTGTGAGCGCTCCCCGGGGCGCGTGAAGTCTCGGTATCGACATACACCAGCGTGGAAGCCTCTGGCATCTCTCATCCCCTGACATTGGTCTTCAGCATCTGCCGCGCATGTTTCGCCCAGGCCACGGCATGGCCTCCATGCACACGCCGCCGAACCTCGTCGTCTGCGGTTTTACGCCACCTTACGGCCGCTTGGCGACAACACTCGGCGGCAACACTACAGCTGGGCGACATGGCGGCGTCAGGCGTGCAGGCGCTTCGCAAGCATTGGTATCCAGGACGGCATGCCATGCGCGATGGCGCTGGATGGCGCTGCCTGGCAGGAGACGGACGAATTCTCACTTCGGCCTCCCCGTCCACAGGCCGCAAGAAAATCTCCACCAATTTTCACGATTCTGCCTCAATCTCGGCCTAGGTTATGGTATGATGTGCGTTTGTATGGCTGTTGACCACTTGTAAACACGTCACAAAAGGAAACTACATTGGCAAACATCAAGTCCCAGAAGAAGCGCATTCTCACCAATGAGAAGGCCCACAAGCGCAATGTCTCGGTGAAGTCCGAGCTCAAGACCGCCGTGCGCAAGACCCGCGAAGCCATCGCCGCCGGCGATAAGGAAGCCGCCCAGGCCGCCTACGCCGTCGCCGCGAAGAAGCTCGACCGCGCTGCCGGCCGTGGCTTCATCCACAAGAACCAGGCCGCGAACCGCAAGTCCGGTCTCGCCACCGCCATCAACGCTCTGTGAGTTCGCTTCTCAACACAGACTTCAAGCCCCGCCCCTAGCGGGGCTTTTTGTTTGGCCGTGCGGAGGTATGCAAACCTCTGCACGGCCGTCACGGGTTGCATCCGCGCATGGGTTCACGGCACACTCCGGCAATCCGAATCGCTGCATCCTCCTTCAAGATGCGCGCAAATCTCTGCACGGTCATGGCGCCGGATGCTCGCGCATGGGTTAGCAACACTATCGGATCATCAATCACCACATCCCATCACCTGAACGTTCACAAATGTCTGCACGGCCGTCACACCACTCATTCGCGCATGGGTTCGCAACACCATTGGGCCATCAGATTGCCCTGTCCTGCCACAACGGCATTCGCGAACCCCTGCACCGACGCAATCTCATGCACCGGTGCAGGGGTTACCGACACTCTCTGCGCCCTCAGAGAATGTCAACTTCCGTTTTCCCGCCCGAACCCCAATCACTATCATGGGCGACATCCCAAGCCCGCAACGACGAGGAGTCAATATGGAATTGTTTGATGCATCGGTCACGTTCCCAGGATTCGTATATCCACCGGGTTTGAAGAAGGTCGCAGAGCTTGGGCTGGATGACCTTGATATCTGGTTCATCATGGATGCGCCTTTCGCACAGCGCTACTGCGAGTCGATAAACAAACGGTACCCCAATCGCCAGCTCGTGCCATTCGCCAAGCGCGAAGACTGTGATGATGTCGCATGTTTCGAAATCGGCAAGCCGGGCAAGGTCGAGATCGTACATGATTTCGCGTCTCCTGGTTGGGAACGCCGGGGTGAATACGATGATTTCTGGGAGTGGTTCACGGACGCGGTGAAGCTTCTTGTCGAACGCTCCCGGGAAGACGAGGCTTATGATGCAGCGCATGGAATCGAATGAATCCCGCGGCATCGCCCGCCCAAAGCATGAAGCGAGCCCGAAGCATGAAGCGCATGCCGCCGAGAGTCGCTTCCTCGCGTTGGTGCTACGGCACAAACCGGAGGCTGCCGGCATCACCCTGGACGAACATGGATGGGCGAACGTCGATGAGCTGGTGGCGGGCATCAGCGCGCAACGCCCTTTCTCGCGCCAGATGCTTGAGGAGATCGTCGCGACGGATGCGAAGATGCGCTACTCATTCAACGACGACCACACGCTCATCCGCGCAAACCAAGGCCACTCGATCCCCGTGGATGTGCAGCCGGAAGAAAAGGAGCCTCCCGAGGTGCTCTATCACGGAACGGCGACGCGATTCCTTGATTCGATCATGAGGGACGGTCTGCTCCCCATGAGCCGTCTCTATGTACATCTGTCGCCGGATGTGCCGACGGCGGTGCGCGTCGGGCGCCGGCACGGCAAGCCAGTCGTGCTCGTCGTTGAGTCGGGGAAGATGCATAAGGCTGGCATTAGGTTCTATCTGTCGCGGAACGGTGTATGGCTCACCAAGCGCGTGCCGCCGCAGTACCTGAGCCTGATCTATTCCCAGCAGGTTGATGAGCGGCGGGTTGGTTGCCGGCGGTAGCAGGCAGCATGATTCCCGACAATCGCCAGCGAGCTGCTTCCCGGCGCCCCAGTCCCCAGACAGAGCCGTAATCAGTCGCCTGTCAGCCGGGATTTGAGGCAATGAATCCGTCTGCTCGATTGAAGATGCTGAATTGAGGATGCTGATCCAAACCTCAAGTTTGGGAATCATCTGCCCCGCCGAACTGGTGGTTTCGGACAGCATTTGTGCCTCTTCGACCCGGCAATGCTGGCTTTAATGCCCAGTTCGGCAATGGAAATTGCATCGAGCTGATGGCTCCAACCAACATCAGATCACAGGCGTCCCCGGTCTCCGGCGGATGTCTAGGCCGATTTCTCTGAGAGTCTGTCTGACCGCCAGACACGCAGACATTTCAGTCAACCGGCAGAACCCAAAATCTCTGACAGATTGCACAGATGCGAAATCCACAGCGGTTCCGGCACCATTCGGGTGCTGATTCCTCTGACTCTGTTCTCGCATTTCGGATTATCAGAGATTTCTGCCTCGAAATCAGTGTCATCTTCTCTGATTATCCGCGGATCGCGTGCCAATACCTCTGACAATCCAAAATCCACAATCCTGTCAGACATTCCAGCACCCCCACCACCCCACCGTGCGCGCCACCGCGCACACGACGCTGATATAGCAAGGTCCTGCCGCTCCGCAAGGAGCGACAGGACCGGGATCGGATCGCTAGTGAAGTGCAGCAGCCGAAGTGCTATGCCCAGCGTGGCACGCACACCGTGTCGCGTGTCATGTCACGCACACTACGCACGCGCACCGCGCGCCGCCACCCCTGCACAAGCATCACATCTTGATGATGCCGAAGGCGTTGAGCACGGAGCTCGCGAGGATGATCACGAGGAACGCGATGCACAGGTACTTGATCACGAAGTTATAGACCTTCTTGCGCTTGAACGGCGCGCCACCGTAGGTGACCTCCTCTTCCACGCCCTTAAGCGTGATGGAGCGCAGCACGAGCACGCAGATGCAGATGGCGGCGATCGGCATCATCACGGAATTGGTGATGAAGTCGAAGAAGTCGAGGAAGTCCATGCCCAGCAGCTTCACGTTGCCCAGCACGTTGAAGCCCAGGCTGGAGAGCGTGCCGAGCACGATGAAGATGCCGCTGTAGGTGAGCGTGGCGATCGGGCGGCTCATGCCCAGCTCGTCCTGGAACGTGGAGACGGCGCTTTCCATCAGCGAGATGGAGCTGGTGAGTGCGGCGAGGAACACGAGCAGGAAGAAGATGATGCCGATCGCCATGCCGAAGCCCATGGAGCCGAACACCTTCGGCATTGTGATGAACATGAGCGAGGGGCCGGCCTTGAGGGTCTTGGCGGCGTCCGCGCCGCTGAACGCGAACACGGCGGGGATGATCATGAGGCCGGCGAGGATGGCGATGAGGGTGTCGAAGAACTCCACCTGGGTGGTGGACTTCTCGATGCTCACGTCACGCTTCATGTAGGAGCCGTAGGTGATGAGGATGCCCATGGCGCAGGACAGCGAGTAGAACATCTGGCCGATAGCGGTGACGAACGTCATCCACGACACGTTCTCCATGTGGGGCACGAGGAAGTACTTGATGCCTTCGATGGCGCCGGGGCGGGTGCACGAGTAGATGCACACGATCACCGAGAGCACCACGAGGATCGGCAGCATGACCTTGGAGACGCGCTCCACGCCGTTCTGTACGCCGAAGAAGATGACCGCGATCGTGCACACGGCGAACACAAGGAACCAGAACTCCACGGACGTGCCGTTGGAGATGAAGTTCGTGAAGGCATTGTCGCCGCCGAGTTCCTTGACCTGGCCCTGCAAGTACGAGAACAGGTAGTAGAGCACCCAACCGCCGATCACCGAGTAATACGGGCAGATGAGCATGGGGATGATGGCGTTGACCCAACCGCCGAAGCTATGGGATTTCGTCTTGCCATAGTGGCGGAACGCGCCCACCGGGCTCTTCTTCGTGGAGCGGCCGATGACGGTTTCGGACGTGATGAGCACGTAGCCGAACGTGTAGACGCTGATCAGGTAGATGATCATGAACACGGCGCCGCCGTATTTGGCGGCGAGGTACGGGAATCGCCAGATGTTTCCAAGGCCGATGGCGGAGCCAGCGGCTGCCATCACATAGCCGAGACGGCCGGTGAAGTTCGAACGCTTCGCCTCCGTCGAGGCAGTGGTTTCGGTGCTCGACATTCTTCTCTCTTCTGTCTGTTGCGGGGAACGCGCGCGGTATGCGCGGCGTTATCGGTGCGGGCAATAGCTGATAACTGCCAGCCCTGAAAATTGTGCCCTTGCTCGCACGGGTGTGCACATGCCTGTTCCGGATTCCGGATGTTCTGAAATCATCTGCTCCGGAACCGTGATATTCCGGCATCGCGCTGTTGCGGCGTCTGGAATTGCCATGCCGGAATGCATCGCTGAGCATTCTTACCAATACAAGCCTCAGCAATGCCGAGTTCTCAACAACGTGTAAGCACAACGTGTATGCAACAACGTACAAGCCGAAACAGGGCTGGGCGAGCGACGCGGTGCGTCGCAGCCTTTCGTCGCATGCCTTGTGGGCGCCAGCGCGAAAGACGATTCTGGCGGTATGCATATCGCAGCGATTCATGGCGCTTCGATGATTCCGCCAACCGTTAATACAAAATTCACGGTAATGCGGCGTGTCGCGTCTGTCAAGCATTCCACGGATGTGATAGCGCCTCGAGCAACCACATGGTGGACAATGGTTGCGCTCCCACGTCGCATGATTACTATGAACCCGTCACAATGTGAACAATCGTTGCGCGAACAATCGTTCTGGAGGAAACCGTTATCCCAACAATGGCTATCTGAACAATTGTTATACGAATAATTGCCATCCGAACAAACATCGCAGGTGCCTGCACCATCCCGGAAGACACGTCGCACCAGCACCCGCCATCACCGCCCCGCATGAAAGGAGACCGCCATGAGCACAGGCAACACCAGCGCAGACAACACCAACAAGGTCATGCTCGCCTCGGATTACCAGGAGGGCGCACATCCCTCGATCATCGCCAAGCTTGCCGAAACGAACATGATGGCGACCGAAGGCTACGGCTTCGACGCATTCAGCCAGCACGCACGCCATCTCATCCGCGAGGCATGCCAGTGCCCCGGCGCCGAAGTGCAATTCCTCATCGGCGGCACGCAGACCAACGCCACGGTGCTCGACTGCCTGCTGCGGCAATATGAAGGCGTGATCGCCGCGGATTCGGGCCATGTGAGCGTGCACGAAGCGGGTGCCATCGAGGCCGATGGGCACAAGGTGCTCGCCCTCCCCGGCATGCACGGCAAGCTCACCGCCGACCAAGTGGAGCGCCTCGTGATGGATTTCGAAGCGGACGGCAACCGCGAGCACATGGTGGCGCCCGGCGTCGTGTACGTCTCGCAGCCCACCGAATACGGCACGCTCTACTCGAAGGCGGAGCTCACAGCGCTCAGCCGCGTATGCCACGAGCATGGCATGCGCCTCTACGTGGACGGCGCGCGCCTCGCCTACGCGCTCGCCTCACAGGAAAACGACGTGACGCTCGCCGACCTCGCAAGGCTGTGCGACGCGTTCTACATCGGCGGCACGAAGTGCGGCGCGCTGCTCGGCGAGGCCGTGGTAGTGCCGAACCCCTCGCTCATCCCCCACTTCTTCACGCTCATCAAGCAGCATGGCGCCCTGCTGGCGAAGGGCCGGCTGCTCGGCATCCAGTTCGAGTGCCTGTTCACCGATGGCCTGTACGGTCAGATCGGCAAGGCGGCGGACGAGAAGGCGCAGCGCATCGTTGAGGCACTGCGCAAGCGCGGTATCACCCTGTATTGCCCTTGCCCCACCAACCAAGTGTTCTTCATCGTTTCCAACGGGCAGATGGCGAAGCTGGGTGAAGAATCCGTCTACAGCTTCTGGGAGAAGTACGATGATGCGCACACGGTGATCCGCTACGCGACAAGCTGGGCGACCACCGACGAGCAGATCGACCGCATCGTGAAAATCATCGAAGAGCTGTGATGGCGTGACCCGTCCCGGATTGTTCCAACGCCGTTGTGCAGGTGATTGATACTCAGGTGTACCAGGTGCGGTGCATTCACAGGTGATTATGAGGGCGGGGCTTTTCCACCACACAATCATCTAACCACAATCTTCCGCCACAAAAAACAATTCGGGCTCCCCGCGCCCGTGGGTGATACCCACCGGGCAGGGAGCCCGAACCGTAATGGCTTCAGTGCCGCTCAGACGGTCAATTCGATCGAACAGTCAATCCAATCAATCACATCAACACAATCAAGCGGCGGGAGTCAGCAAGACGCGTCCTTTCGGACCAGCCTGGAAGGCTCGTCTCACATGACCTTCCACATCCAGTTGTGCGGATCCTCAATCTCGCCGAGCTGGATGCCAAGCAGCTGGTTGCGCAGCTTCATCGTGTACTCGCCGGACTGGCCGCCGTTGACCTCGACGTCGAACTTCTCGGACTTGAAGCGGCCGATCGGGGTGATGATGGCGGCGGTGCCGCACGCGAAGACCTCGGTGACCTCGCCGGACTTGATGTCCTCGAGCAGGTCGTCGAGCTTGATCATGGTCTCGACCACGTCGCGGCCGTCATCCTGGATGAGCTGGATGAGGGAGCGGCGGGTGACGCCCGGCAGGATGTTGCCG
>JAQXZM010000113.1 GCA_029227215.1 Bifidobacteriaceae bacterium
GATGGCGCTCGAGCTGTTCAAGCCGTTCGTCATCAAGCGCCTCGTGGACCTGGGCTATGCCCAGAACCCGCGCAGCGCCGGCCGTCTCGTCGACCGCGCCGACCCGAGCGTGTGGGGCGCCCTCGAAGACGTGATCTCCGAGCACCCCGTGCTGCTCAACCGTGCGCCTACGCTGCACCGTCTGGGCATCCAGGCCTTCGAGCCGATCCTCGTCGAAGGCAAGGCCATCCACCTGCCGCCGCTTGCCTGCGCTGCATTCAACGCAGACTTCGATGGCGACCAGATGGCTGTGCACCTTCCGCTCGGCGCCGAAGCACAGGCAGAGGCCCGTTCGCTGATGATGGCATCCGACAACATCCTCAAGCCCGCCGATGGCCACACCGTGACCATGCCGTCGCAAGACATGATCCTGGGCCTGTACTTCCTCAGCACCGTCATCGACGGCGCCAAGGGCCAGGGCCGCATCTTCGACTCGCTTGCCGAGGCCCGCATGGCGCTCGACCGCCACGACATCGACATCCAGGCCAAGGTGCTGCTGCGCATGCCCGCCGATTTCGTGCTGCCCGAAGGCTGGGAGCCGGGCGAGGTCAAGGTCGTCGACCCGCTTCCGGGCGAGCCCGACACCGTCAAGGAGGAGCGATTCTCCGACGGCACGATCCTGTTCGCCACGTCCTACGGCCGCGTGCTGTTCAATCAGACGCTGCCGGTCGACTATCCGTTCATCAACGAGCAGGTGCCGAAGGGCAAGCTGTCCGGCATCGTCGATGACATCGCCGCGCGTTACTCCACGCAGCAGGTCGCCGCGACGCTGGATGCCCTGAAGGACCTGGGCTTCACCCGCGCCCAGTGGTCCGGCGTCACGATGGCGTTCTCCGACATCGTGGCCCCGCCGGAGCACAAGCAGATCGTGGATGGCTACGAGAAGCAAGCCGCCAAGGTCAACAACCAGTACGACATGGGTCTGTTGACCGAGGAGGAGCGCCGCCAGGAGCTCATCAACCTGTGGACCGAGTGCACCGACAAGGTGGCGGAGGCCATGCAGAAGCACTTCACACCCGACAACAACGTGAACATCATGGTCACGTCGGGCGCTCGAGGCAACTGGATGCAGATTCGCCAGATCGCCGGCATGCGAGGCCTCGTGGCCAACCCGAAGGGCGAGATCATTCCTCGACCCGTCAAGTCCAACTACCGCGATGGCCTGTCCGTGCTCGAGTACTTCATCTCGCAGCATGGCGCCCGCAAGGGCCTGGCCGACACCGCTCTGCGTACCGCAGAGTCTGGCTACCTGACCCGTCGACTCGTCGACGTGGCGCAGGACGTCATCGTGCGCGAAGAGGACTGCGGCACCAAGAAGGGTCTCAAGATGCGCGTGGCGGAACGCGACGAGAACGGCAACCTCGTGCTCGTGCGCAACGCCGACGGCGGCCCGTACTCCCGCATGCTCGCCTCCGACGTGCTCGACCCGGCGACCGGCGAAGTGCTCTACAAGCGTGGCGACGCCCTGAGCATGGATGTGCTCAAGGACCTCGTGGCCCACGGCGTGGAGTTCGTCAACGCCCGCTCCGTCATCACATGCGAGTCCAAGCGCGGCGTGTGCGCGATGTGCTACGGCTGGTCGCTGGCCACCAACCAGCTCGTCGACATCGGCGAGGCCGTGGGTATCGTCGCCGCACAGTCCATCGGCGAGCCTGGCACCCAGCTGACGCTGCGTTCCTTCCACTCCGGTGGCGTCGCCTCGGCATCCGACATCACCCAGGGTCTTCCTCGTGTCACCGAGCTTTTCGAAGCCCGCACGCCGAAGGGCGAGGCCCCGATCGCCGAGTACCCCGGCACCATCGAGATCGATGACGAGGAATCCGGCGCCCGCAAGGTGATCCTGCATCCGGATGACGCGACCGCGAACGACGGCAAGCCGCTCGAGTACCAGGTGACCCGCCGCGCTCCGCTGCTCGTCAAGGACGGCGACCACGTCGCCGAAGGCACGCAGCTCATCGAGGGTTCCGTCGATCCCAAGAAGATCCTGCGCATCCTCGGTCCGCGCGCCGCCACCGTCAACATCGTGGAGGAAGTGCACAACGTGTACCGCTCCCAGGGCGTGGACATCCATGACAAGCACATCGAGGTCATCGTGCACCAGATGATCCGCCGCGACATCGTGACGGAATCCGGCGACTCCGACCTGCTGCCCGGCCAGCTCGTCGACCACGCGCGCTTCCGCGAGCTCAACCGCAGCCTCGTCATGGGCGGCAAGAAGCCCGCGCAGGCCCGACCCGAGCTCATGGGCATCACCAAGGCGTCGCTGGCAACCGAGTCCTGGCTGTCGGCAGCGTCCTTCCAGGAGACCACGCGAGTGCTCACCGAAGCTGCCCTCGAGCAGAAGGTGGACGACCTCAAGGGCCTCAAGGAGAACGTCATCATCGGCAAGCTCATCCCTGCCGGCACCGGCCTGGCGCGCTACCGCAACGCCAAGGTGGAGCCCGACAAGGCGATCCGCGACACGATCTTCCCCAACTTCGGCATGGAAAGCTCGCAGCAGGACGACCTGGGCAAGATGAGCGACGAGGAACTGCAGAACGTCGATATGTCGAACATCGACTTCGGCGACCTCTCGCTGGGCGACGATTTCGGCAACTACCTCGACGAGAACGCCGATGGCTCCGACTCCGGCGTGCAGGCGCTTGACCTGAGCGCTGGCGACGACGACCAGAAGGAGACCGAGCTCAACCTCGGCGACGACATCGCCGACAACTCGGATGGCACCGACGATGCCGGTGACACCGACGCCCAGGAAGTCGAGGACGCGCAGGATGACTCCACCGCGGACGATGGCTTCCAGATCAACGACGGCGAGGACACCCCGCTGCCGGACGACGGTGACGCGGACAACGGCACCGACTCCGCCGACCAGGAGTAGGCCAGGAGTAGGCCAGGAGTAGCCGAGAGGTCACCTGGGCCGGTCAGGTCCGCTAGCCAATAATGCGCTAGCGGACGGCCAGCCAACAAACGGGGCGGCTCCCAGGAAGAGATTCCTAGGAGCCGCCCCCTTGTGCATGTCTGTGGTGCATTGTGGTCTCAGGTGTATTCAGGCACAGTCACGTGGCCTTAGCTCGTTGGGACACCCGCGGGCAGGACTGATTCACAGCTCGGGGTGGGCGTCCTTGATCATGCCAACCTTGAGCGCGGTGAGCAGCACATAGGCCTCGCGCGGATCGGTGGGGTCCCAGCCGGTCATGTCGACGGAGCGGCGCAGACGGTAGCGCACAGTGTTGGGGTGCACCGAGAGCTGCTGCGCCGTCTTGTCGAGCGAGCCGCCGCTGAACAGGTACGCCTTGACGGTGGCGAGCACGGAGTTCTTCGAATTCGCATCCTTGAGCATCTGGTAGATGCCGCTGTACATCTCGTCGCGGGCATCGCGGTCACCGAACAGCGCACGCTCGGGCAGCACGTCGTTGCTGGCGAGCGGCCGGGGGCAGTTGGCGATCGCCGCCGACGCATGGTAGCCACCGAGCGCGGCGCGCACCGTGTACGAAGCGCCGTCGAAGCCCTGGCACACCGGTCCCATGCACACCGCACTGCCTGCGTCGAACAGCGGCATGACGAGGCGCGTGAGGCTGTCGACGCTGATGCGCTCGTCCGGCGAGGCCTGTACGTCGCCCAGCAGCGAATCCAAGGACCGCGAGGAGGCGTGGGCGCGGGCGGCTGCGGCGCCGACGGATGGGCTGGCAGTGCCATGCGCATCGCCGTGTGCATCGTTGTGATCGGCTGGAGTGCCACTGGCATCCTTGCTGCGCGCCGCCTCGTTCGCCAGCGCCTGCGCGAACGCCGCCGCATGGTCTGGGTCGGCATCGGGGATGCCTTCGGTGGGGGAACCGAAAAGCGCCACGAGCAGGTCTTGGTGCTGAGACATGCACACGAATCCGCCCATCGCGCTCACATGGCGGCGCAGGCGGTCCTGCTTCATGCCGGCGCGCAGCTCGCCCGCGGAATCCGGCTTGCCCACGAACGCGATGGAATGCGTCTGCGACGTCCAATGGAACGACGCCATGCGCGCCTGCAATGCGGTGCCGGTCTCGCCGGCGATGAGGGATTCGATGATGAACGCTTCGTCTCGTGCGTCCCAGGTACCGTGCACTTCCGCGGCGTTCGCATAGACCTCGGCGGCGGAGAATGCTACGGATCGCGAGTAGATAAGCGCCGCGTTGAGCAGGCTCTGCTGTGACGCGGCACTGGAGGCGAGCAGGTCGAGGTTGTCGACGATCACATCGACGATGATGCGCGTGGCGTCGAGCGTTTGCGAGAGCTTGATGGAACGCATGAACTCCACGGGCGCCACGAAGAAGATATGGTCGGTCGACACGGGCGCGTAGTCGCGTGGGGAGCGGTAGCTCTTCGCCCATTCGATGAAGCCGCTCACGGCGGTCTCGCACACGGCGTGGAGTAGCGTCTTGTCGGATGGCGCAAGCCCCGTGTACCAGTCGGTTTGCGCGCTCAGACGGTTCTCCGAGATTTCCAGATACCGCTTCGTCGCCGCTGCAATCCGCACCTCGTCGTCAGTGAGGGGAGAGACGGTGGGAATCGCGGAATCGGCAGGGGCCACAGAATCTGCAGATTCCGCTGAGGTCGCAGAGCTTGCTGAGGTCGCAGGAGTGCTTCCAGCGGTCTCGTCTGCTGCGTCGTGTTCCAAAGTCATGTGCTCCATTCTAGGTTCCAGGCTTTCGAACTCGCTGGGAATGGCTGCGTGGGAGTGACGGTGCGGGAGTGACGGTGCGTGGTATGCACGCAAGGGACGTACACAAGGGATGCGCGCAGAACCCGTCCGAACGGCCTAGTTATGCAATGACGCTGCGGATGCTTGGGCGCGGCGCGCAGAGAAGACGCGGGCCGGCGTCACGGTGGCGGTGGCGACGAGTGCCTTGATGGCGTCGCCGATGAAGAACACGGCGCTCGCGGCGGCGAGGGTGCGGATGTCCGTGCCGGTGATGGCGGCTTGCACGCTCACGCCGATGAGATACGGCACGAGGATGCAGCCCGCGGTGCAGGCAACGAGGTTGCGCATCAGGGCACGTGTCAGGTGATTGTCGGAATCATTGCCACGAGTCGGTGCCTTGAGCAACGCGGCGACGATGACAGCGGGCACGAAGCCGAAGAGGAAGCCAGCGCTGGGTCCCACGAGCGCCGCGGCGGACGCACCGCCCGAGAACACCGGAGCGCCCGCCGCACCAATCACGAGGTAGAGCGCGGCTGCGGAGCCTGCTTCCACTGGGGTGAGCGTAAGACCGGCGATCATGAGCACGAAGGTCTGGAGCGTGATGCCCACCTCGGTGCCCGGCACCTGGATGCGCCCCACCATCGCAGCGGCACACAGGAGCGCGGCGAAGGCACCGATCCTGAGCGCAGCGTATCCGACGCGCTGCGCAGGGGAGTGGGCGGCGGTGACACCGTGCGCAAGCGTGGATGTGGTTGCCTCGCTCGCCGTGGTTGTCGCATGTGTCTCGATGTGCGAACGGAAGTGGCTGAAGTCGGTCATGGGATCTCTTTCTTCTCAATGATTCCCGGCACCTGGTGCGGCGGCTCTCGGCGTGGTGCGCGCTTGGGTGCCTTTTGTGCGCTACCGTGCAAAACATGGCGCGAAGATCGCGTACATTTGTGGAAATCTACAAAACCTTGATGTGCAATATTGTGGTGTGCAACGTGACATGCATGGAAAACCGCCATATTGCGCCACTTTCTCCACATGGTAACGATGGTGGTGTGGCACGCATTTGTAAAAACATACAAAAATCCTTGCGAATGTTTGTGCACTCTGAATTCGAGAACGCGCCTTTCGACGGGTATTTTCGCGAATGTGTTGACTATGGATTCCTCTGCCGGCTCCCGGAAAGCCGCCGCCATGTCAGGCGATGTGCCAAGCATGGCGCCAGACGATGCGTTGGAGCCCCCGACCCCGGCGGTGACCACTGCCGACCGGTGCATGGTGCTGGAATCCGTCGATTCCACGAACACCCAGGCGCGCAAGCAGCTGTGCGAGCCGATTCTCGCCGACGCGTCCGCGTTCCCGCTGTATGTGCTGCTCGCCAACGAGCAGACGGGCGGTCGCGGCAGGCTGGGGCGCACATGGGTGAGCGGGCACGGCACCTCGTTCCTGAGCTCCTTCGTGGCGCGCATCCCCACGGCGCTCGCAACCGGAGCTTGCAGCGGCTGGCTCACCACAATCGCTGGCATCGACGCGGTGGAAGCATTGCGCGCCATTGCGAAGCGGCATGGCGCCGACCCGCGTCACATCGGGCTCAAATGGCCCAACGACGTGTATTGGGATGGTCTGAAGCTCGGCGGTATCCTCACCGAACTCGCTGCCGTGCACGCAGGGCTGGGCGATGACGCGGTCGTCATCTTTGGCATCGGCATCAACCTGTTTCTCGACGAACGTCCCACCGCCATCGCCACGTCGCTGCACCGCCATGTGCCCGGCCTGCCGGCATATCCGGTGCTGCGCAATGAGTTGGCGCAGCTCATCGCACAGCGCTTGCGCCAGGACCTGCACACGTATTGCGCCGATGGCGCGGCAAGCATCGCCATGTTTCGGCAGTGCGCCGAAGCCTTGAGCTGCACGCTCGGCAGACGGGTGAGCGTCGAATTGCCCGATGGCACGCGCATCACCGGCGTGGCGCAGGGCATCCGGAGCAATGCGGCGTTGGAGATACGCGTTGATGATCGCGCGGGCAATGCCGGCAGCGCCGGCGATACCGCAAACTCCAGCGGCACTGTGGTCGCTGTCACCGCGGGCGATGTGGGGCTCATACCCCAAGCGGTGCCCGAGCAGGGGAGCGTACCACCCCATGCGGCAGCGCAGGCCGCGGCGCCCGCCCATTCGCTGCGGTTTGCGTGAGCACCTCTCGATACCGCAAACCACACA
>JAQXZM010000114.1 GCA_029227215.1 Bifidobacteriaceae bacterium
ACATCGCGAGTGCGAAAGACTACTTGCGCTGGTGGCGAGTCTTACGCAGCAGTTTGCGGTGCTTCTTCTTGCTCATCCGCTTGCGGCGCTTCTTGATGACCGAACCCATCTCAGCCTCCGTTCATGTGGTTCACGATGCCAACTTGCCCAAGTGTACTACCATTTGCGGACGCTTGGCGCGAATCGGCAAAATTTATCCGAGAAATTATTGCAACATGCAATGATGCTTGGCGGCGCAAACGATGCGAAATTGCGCAATTCGTTGTGCCATCCAGCAAATTGTGCGGATTTCGAAAGACCTCCGCTACTCACAAAGGGAATCGCGAGTAGAACGCGTTGACCGACGCATACACGCCGGTCGCCTGGAACACCACCGTGTCATTGCGCCATAGCGCCTCGGATTTCGTGGTGTCGGTGGGGTCGCCATCGCCATCGGTCACGAGCACGTACTTGCCGGTGGCGGTGTTGGAAACCTTGATGGTGCCGCGCGCCTGCACCTGGCCGTCGAGGGCGTCGCGCAGCTCGGCGTAGGTGCTTGTTGCATCGTCTGACGATTCCCACTGTGCAAGCACAAGCGTGACATCCTGTGCAGAATCACCGTTCGAGTAGATGACCGTGTATTCCTCGATGGGCTTGTAACCCGCCCAGTTCTGCGTGCTCGTAACGGTTTGGCGCGCAAACGAACCGACCGTCGCCGGCAGCGCGTTGAGCAGGGCGCTGGCATCCGCGGGCAGGCTCGAGGCGGCGATAGTAGGCGACGCGCTTTGCGTCTGCGTCATCTGCACGGCGGTGTCGGACTTGCGAATCGCCCACCCCGGCCACGCGAATGCGCTGACGAGCGCCAGAATCGTTGCAATTGCAGCGATGGCGACGACCACATTGCGGCCGGTGCTCGATTGCTGGGAGGGATTCGGATTCAAATCAGACATATTGCGATTTTGCCATGCCAAGGGGACGGGCAACCGTGCAGACATTTGCAATACCCAACCAATGCCAACCACCACCGATTCGCCATGATGAGTTGCGCAAACCCATGCACCATCGAGAGCTGGCGTAACCGTGCAGACATTTGCAGCACCCAATCCGATGGAACGATGGGCAGAAGACCGAAAAGGGTTACGCGAACCCATGCACCGCCAAGAGTCGACGCAACCATGCAGACATTTGCGACGTTCTCTTCCCTGCCTCACCCTTTTCCCTTTCGTCCCCTCCCTCTCCTTCCTTTCCTTCCCTCCGTTCTTCTTGCCAACACGCTGTGGGTGAAAGTGGGCGGGGCGCGGGGCGGCGTGTTAGCGTCGGGGTATGGCGAAGTCAAGCGTGCAATATGTGTGCAGCGAGTGCGGATGGAACGGCGTGAAGTGGTTCGGGCGCTGCCCCAGCTGCGGGTCGTGGGGCACCATCGAGGAGTTCCACGAGGCTCCGTCGCGCACGAAGACACATGCTGCGCACCGCGTGAGTGCGAACGCACCGCTGCCCACCGTGGTGGCGGCAGGCGAGAGAGACACCGCGGTGAGGTCTGCGGCAGCGGATCCGTGGGAGGCAGTTGCCGAAGCACAGACAGGATTCGACCAGGCAGAGTTGCGGCAATCCGGCCCATCGCAATCCGGCTCAGCGCAATACGAGCCAGCGCAATCCAGCCCAGCGCAATCCGAAATCCCGCGATCGGATGACAGTCCCTCCCCCACCGACCATGATTTCCCCGCTGACATCAACCTCCGTAACAGCAACCGCCGCGCCAGCCACACCAGCAATAGCCCGGAGGATGTGCGCATCCACACGGGGTTCTCGGAGTTCGATCGCGTGCTCGGCGGGGGCATCGTGCCCGGATCGGTGGTGCTCATGGCGGGCGAGCCCGGCATCGGCAAATCCACGCTGCTGCTCGAGACCGCGGCGAACGTAGCGCGGCAATCAGGCAATGCCCCGCGACCATCAGGCGATGCTGCAACCAGCACCGCTGCAACCAGCGCTACCACAACCACCGACACCACCACCGATACCGCCAACCCTATCGATACCGCGAACTCCGCGGCACCCGCCGGTCCCAGCAGCGGCGATCCCGCCGCGCCGGTGCTCTACATCTCCGGCGAGGAATCGCAGTCACAGGTGCGCATGCGCGCGCAACGCATCGGCGCCGCATGCCCGCAGCTGCTCATCGCATCCACCACCGACCTGGGTGCCGCACTCACGCTCATCGAACAGACCAAACCGCGGCTCGTGATCGCCGATTCGGTGCAGACCATCTATTCCGACCAGGTGGACGGCATCCCCGGCGGCTCCACGCAGGTGCGCGAGGTGGCGACCGCACTCATCGACTCCGCCAAACGCACCGACACGCCGATGCTGCTCGTGGGCCATGTGACGAAGGATGGCTCGATTGCCGGCCCGCGCACGCTCGAACACCTGGTGGACGTGGTGTGCCAGTTCGAAGGCGACCCGCAGACCGCGTTGCGCCTGCTGCGCAGCGTGAAGAACCGCTTCGGGCCGACCGACGAGGTGGGCTGCTTCGATATGTCCGGCGAGGGCATCGAGGAGGTGCGAGACCCTTCGGGACTGTTCCTCTCGGATGGCGACGATGACCTGGCGGGCACGTGCATCACGTTCACGATGGACGGCCATCGCAGCCTGCCGATCGAGGTGCAGGCGCTCGTGACCACGTCGGTGCTGCCCTCGCCGCGGCGTGCGACCAACGGCATTGACCAGAACCGTCTCGCAATGATCGTGGCGGTGATCTATCGGCACGCCGGGCTCAATCTGCTCGCGAACGACCTGTATGTCTCCACAATCGCGGGCGGGTCGGCGAAGGAACCCGCCGACGACCTGGCGATCGCCGCCGCCTTGGCGAGCGCCGCCACGAACAAGCCAATCGAACGCACAACCGTGGCGTTCGGGGAAATCTCGCTCACCGGGCAGATCCGGCCTGTGCCGCGGCTGGAAAGCAGGCTGCGGGAGGCGGCGCGGTTGGGCTACAAGCGCGCAATCGTGCCGCGCAACCGGCGCTACGACGGCAGGCGACCGATCCCCGGCATCGAGCTGGTCGAGGTGCGCAACCTCGCCGAGGCGCTGCGCGCGCTGGGCGTGGAAAAGGACGGCGTGGGAAGGAAGCCCGCCGCGTCGAAGCGGCACAATGGTGCGAATGATGAGTGAGCGAGCTGCTACCGGACCTAAGAGACACTAGGCCCAACAGGCACTGATCCCCCGGATGCCGAGCCACCTCGCATATCACTCTCGCATGTCACTCGGATTGGGAACTGCCGGAATCGCTCGAATCAGAACTCGAAGAATCTGCTGCGCTACCGGACTCTGCGCTGCTCGATGAACTGGCGTCGTCCGAACTTGCGCTGCTGGAGCTCTTCGAGCTGCTGCTCGCGCTGGCGGTGACGTAGACCTCGGTCTGCTTGGACTTCGCGCCATCGACGCCGCTGAGCTGCAATTGCACAAGATAATAGCCCGCCGGCACCGCATCGTCGGCAGTGGGGTTTGCCACGCATTGCGTCGTCTGCGCATAAGCACCCCAGGAGACCGTGCGGCGGTCCTCGTCGGTGTCGCGCATGAGCAGATACACCGGGTCTTCGTCGCACACGCTCGAATCGTAGACCACCGCGCCCGTCGCCTCGCTCGTCACCGTGAGGGATTCGCTATCCGGCGCGGCGTTGACCAGGCAGTTCTGCTTGGACGTGTGCGTGAGCACCGCCGTGAAGGCAATGGTGCCGCCGAAGGAGACGCTGCCGG
This sequence comes from Bifidobacteriaceae bacterium, assembly GCA_029227215.1. Classification (GTDB taxonomy): domain Bacteria; phylum Actinomycetota; class Actinomycetes; order Actinomycetales; family Bifidobacteriaceae; genus Pseudoscardovia. The sequence continues at coordinate 3,730 of JAQXZM010000114.1, forward strand.
AATAATCCACGGTGGAGTCAGAGGTACTGGAATCGGTACCGGAAGCGCTAGCACTGGAGTTCTCGGTATCGGAATCATCGGAAGCACTGCCGGATGCCTTGGCAGAAGAATTCGCGGAACCGCTTGCACCGGATGAACCAGAGGCGGAGGAACTTGCGGAGCTGCTGGAACTGCTTGCGGAACTGGACGATCCCGTGGCGGGCGGATCGAGCGCGAGCGCTACATCATTCGAGGTGCAATCGGGAATGCCGGCGGTGCGCGCCTGCGCAAGCGTCGGGTCGGGCGCGGGCACGGCGGAGCGGGTGATGTGCTGCACATCGTCGGGGTGCAGCTTGCCATTCACCGCGCTCACCACCGCGCCAGCGAAGCGGACGTCCGAAATCACAATGAACACCACAAGCGCGAGCGCAACGAGCGCCGCGATGAGCGCGACGATGCGGCGGCGGCGATACACGCGCTGCTGCTGGGGTGTGAAGCGTGATTTCTTGGGCATGCCTCAAGTCTAGGGCATGCCGTTGTACCAGCAAACGGATGTGTGGCGATTTTGGCTTTTCTCGCCGCGGCATTTCCACCGCACCGAAATCCAGCGCACCGAAATCCGATGCGCCGAAATCCGATGCGCCGAAATCCAATGCGCCGAAATCCAGCACTCTGTAGGGCAATCGGCGCTGCATTCTGTGCGATGGCGGGATTCGTGGCGGCCGCTGATTACTGCGGCAGGGAGACGGATTTGTTGGGGCCGAGCACGATGAGGCCATCGTCGTCGAGCGAGGCGAGGCAGGCATCGAGCTGCACGGCGTCTTGCCACAGGGCGCGCACCGCCACGTAGTCCAGCGTTGCACCCGGCCCCGCCTCACGCAACGCGTGGAGCACAATGCCACGCACCTGCCGGTCGGTGCCTTGGAAACGCTGACGTGGACGGGTACGGCGCTGCCCCAGCCCTGGCCGGCCCGCCGCCAGGAACGCGCACTCCCCCGCTATCGGGCAGGATTCGCACGCCGGTTGCGCCGCCGTGCATACCACGGCGCCCAGCTCCATCACCGATTGATTCCAGACCACTGATTGCCCGTCGTCCGCTGGCAGGCAGTCGGCGATCACGCGCTTTTCAGGCGCGCTCGCCGAGCCGCCCAGCGATTCGCGACCCTCGATCGCCCGCGACAGCACGCGGCGGATGTTCGTGTCGATCACCGGCACACGGCGCCCGTACGCGAAGCTCATCACCGCGCTTGCCGTGTAATCGCCCACACCAGGCAACGCCACCAGGTCGTCGTAATCTCGCGGCACCTCTCCATCCCAGTCATCGCAGATTGCCTGTGCGCACTCGCGCAGGCGCAGCGCACGGCGTGGGTAGCCCAGATGCCCCCACGCGGTGATCACCTCCGCCGTGCTTGCCGCCGCGAGCGCCGCGGGCGTGGGCCATGCCGCCATCCACGCGGTCCAATACGGCAGCACACGCTGCATCGGCGTTTGCTGACTCATCACTTCCGAGACGAGCACGCCCCACGGGCTCGTGCGGCCGAAACGCCACGGGAAATCGCGGGCGTTCGCATCCCACCAGCGCGCAAGTGGCGCAAGGCAACGCTGGGCACGGGCCATCCGCTCGGCGTCGTCGGGGTGCGCGCCCGCGCCCTGGACGGCGGCACGGCGCGTGCCCCGGGACGCCGCGCCCAGAGACGCCGTGCCCGCGTCTGCCGCGCCTGCGCCGTGTGTACTGTCGCCCCGTTTCTTGCCTTCTTGCGTGTCGTTCATGGTTTTTATTGTGTCTCCTATGACTGATAACGGCGACAACAGGGGCAATGCGGGCAAATCCGCCAGTATCTCGGCAGGCAATACATCGGAAGACGCGGCGCACGAAAACACCGCAACCGAGAACACCGCGCTCGAGAACCATGTGGATGCGATGTTCGAATACGGCTACCGCAAGTCCAACTACGGCCCGGATGAGCTCGTGACCGATGCGCACGGCAATCCGGTGACCGTGACCGACGCGATGATGAGCATCGAGGACGCCGCCGTGGCGCCCACGTCCACGCCGCACCTGTGCTTCTACTCGCCGCGCATCCCCGGCAACACCGGCTCGGCGATCCGCCTGTGCGCGATGACCGGCACGATCCTGCACCTCATCGAGCCAATCGGATTCAATTTCAAAGACACGAAGCTGCGCCGCGCTGGCCTCGACTACCACGACATGGCGCATGTGGTGATCCACCCGGACTTCCAAAGCCTCGTCGACAGCATGCCGAACTCACGCATCATCGCGTTCACCGAGAAGGGCAGCAAGCTGTACACCGACATCGAGTACCGGCCGGACGACATCCTGCTCTTCGGGCCGGAGCCAGGAAACGTGCCCGAGCCGCATGACATCATGTTCGGCCCGCACGTCGCCGAGCAAGTGCGCCTGCCGATGCGCCCCATCACGAACGCCGCCCACCGCAAGCGCGACATGAACCTCGCCAACTGCGCCTCCATCGCCACCTACGAAGCCTGGAGGCAGCTGGGATTCGCCGGAGGCGAGTGAAACATCAAACGGTGCTGCACACAGTGATGACGGCCAAGCCGTCGAAATTCGCTCAATTCTGTTCCGCCGAGCATCATTAACATATGCAGCCAGGCTGCGCTCCTCGCATCTGCACACAAACGCGTCCGCCACTCCCTGCACGCTGCCAAACCGCGGGTGTGCAATGGTGCCGATATACTGAGGAAAGCATGGAAATCGCATGCAGTGCGGTGCCCGCGTGCACCTTATGCGCACCATGCACGCACCGCACACCAATGCACAGCACCATCCAGGAACAGCACAACAGCACAATCCAGGAGTACCAATGAACAAGGCAATCATCACCGTGGTGGGCCAAGACACCGTCGGCATCATCGCGAAAGTCTGCACCTACCTGTCGGAGCACGACATCAACGTCCTCGACATCTCGCAGACGATCATCGACGGCTTCTTCAACATGATGATGATTGTGGACTACACGAACTCCACCGTGGACTTCGCTGACGTGGTCAACGACCTCGACAAGCTTGGCGAGGAGATCGGCGTGCGCATCCGCTGCCAGCGCGAAGAGATCTTCACGCGCATGCACCGCGTCTGACCGCGGCACCCACTCCGCCCGTCCATCCAAGCCCAGGCAACCGAGCATCGGCGCACGCCCGTGCATCCGAGCCCGCGAAAGGATTTGCAATGCTGAACATCATGGAGGTCCACGAGACCAACAAAATGATCGAGCAGGAGCAGCTCGACGTGCGCACCATCACGATGGGCATCTCGCTGCTGGACTGCGCGACCGACAATCTCGAGGAAACCTGCTCGAAGATTTACACGAAAATCACCACGTATGCCAAGGACCTCGTCGCCACAGGGAAGGCGATCGAACGCGACTT
>JAQXZM010000115.1 GCA_029227215.1 Bifidobacteriaceae bacterium
TGGGCGCTCGCTTTCTTCCCCGGCGCTCTGCCTGTGTGTGTGCAGAATCGGTTTGCTTCGAGTCCGCGCTGGTCCGGCGCAGGACCTGCGCAATTCAGCGCGGCGCTGCAAGTAGTGGTTGAAATACCCAACTTATTCAACCATGGAAAATACTACCCCCCCCCCCATAGATAATTGTGTTTTTTCAGCTTTGGGCGTGTCTGAAAGTTAACTCAGGAAACTCAACTCTTGCGAAGGTTGTTCGGCTTTTATCGGAAGGTGCTGAAATCGTTGCAATTATTGGTTTCGTGAGATTTTTGCGTGCATGCACAATAGTTCGCGGTGGGATGCACCGGGGACGGAATAGGGTGCGGAACGGTTTAGACATCCGTGAAAATTGGTGGGAAATTTTAAGGTCATCCGAGGGATTTGCGAAGGTGTGTGTCGCGTCGCGGACGGCGATGGAGCCTCCTGTCAGGTTCGAACTGACGACCTGCCGCTTACAAGGCGGCCGCTCTGGCCAACTGAGCTAAGGAGGCGTTGATGCCAACCTCATCAGCATACCGCAACCGTCGGAAACTTGATACAGAAAGGGCGTCATCGGCGCGGTGGATGCCGCACTGATAACGCCCCGAGTCTTGCTGGACGGGGAACCTACCGGTTCCTCTGGATGCTGCCCTAGGGGGGACTACCTAGGTGTCAGTTGCTGCTGGAGGAATCCGAGGCCGTGGCTGTTGCCGTGCTCGTCTCGTCGGATGAGCTGGCGGATGCCGAGGAATCTGAGGACGTCGACGAATCCGAAGAGCCAGACGAATCCGAGGAATCCGAACTGCTCGACGTCAGGTAATCGCAGCCGATGAGCGGCACGCCGGTGGAGCCGATGGACGGCATCGTGCTGGTGCCCACCTTGCTGCTGTCGAGGCCGATGGCTTGGAGGAACAGCTCGTCGTAGTCCGTGCTTTTGAGCTCCTGGAGGTTCCAGAAGTAGCCGTTGATGATCATTGTCGGCGTGGTCATGCTGCCCTTGCTGGAGCCTGCCACGTTGTGGGTAATCTCGCGCTGCGGCGTGTAGACGCGCAGTGCCTGGATCCATTCGGTGTATTCGCCGTTCGTGCACTGCGAGGCGACGTCCTCGTCCACGCCGGCGTCCTTGGCAACCTTCTGGATCGCGGAATCCGAGACCGCCTGGTAGTTGCTCTCGCTCGGCTGGAAGTTTTCGTCGTACAGGCCCACGATGAAGTCGATTACATGCTCGGGGTCGTTCTGCGCCACGTAGGCGATGGCGGAAGCGGCGCGCGTGGAGTACTCGTCGGTCGAGAGCTGGTCAAGGAAGCCATTGGGGTGGATCTCCCAATTGATCTGCCCGGCCTCCATCATCTTCTTGAGCTCGGAGTCCATCTTGCGGTGCACCTGGCCGCAGCCGGGGCACAGCGCGTCGAAGTAATCCTCGAAGGTGGTGGCGCCGTCGATCTTCTTGTAGTCGTAGTTCTTCGTGATCACGAAGCCGCCCTCGTCGGTGGCGTGCGACGGCTTGTTCTTCACGTTCTGGAGCGCGGTGTAGGCGGCGGATTCCTCCGCGGTGGTCTGCATGGCGCTCTTCTTGGAATTGTTGTGCTCCACCACCGCGATGACCGCCACGAGGGCGATGACGATGATGACCACGACGATGATGCCGATGATCGTCTGGCGCTTGCGGTCGCGAGCCTCCTGCTCCGCCTGGAGACGTGCGCGCTTCGCTTCGCGCGCCCGGCGCTCGGAACGCAGCTCCTTCGCGGTCTTCGGCCGCGTTGTGGTGCTTGCGGATTTCGTGGACTTGGCGGACTTGGCGGATTTCGCGGAGCCGGAGTCCTGGGAATCCTTGGGATCCTTTGTCGTCATATCACTGCCCTTATGTTTGCTTTTGCTGTTTTGCCGTGTTCGCTGTTCGCCAGCGGCGGTGCCACAGGTAGTGCCCCGGATGGTGCCACAGGTGGCGTGGCGTTGCCCGTGGCTTCCATCTCCCAGACGGATCGCTGTGACAGGAAGCGCACGATATGCACAATTGTGCACAGAATGTGTTGCTTTGTGTGCAAATCATGCTTGTTTTACACACAAAAATATGCGCAAAACACACACAAATGCACGGGCATATCGTGCCATGCGGCGCCGCGACAACGGAGCCGACACGCTGAGATTCACTATAGTATGGCGGGATTATAGGCGGCCGATGCATTCGCCATTGGCATGGCGAGCCAGATGGGTCGGATGGGCACGGTGGGTCGGATGGGCGCGGTGGGTTAGATGAGCACAGTGAAGGGCGCCCACTCGATGGGGATGCCCGCGGCGGTGGCGATGCCGAGCAGCGCGGTGATCACGATCCACGCCACGAGCGCGCCGCGGGAACGGTCGTGCGGCGCTGCAATGGCCGGGCCGGGCTTGGGCTTGCGGCGCTTTTGAGCGCGCGACTTGCTCCGCTTGCGGTTGCTGGATTTGCCAGGGTCGTTGGGGGCGCTGGGGTCGCTGGATTCACCGGGGTCTGAGGTTTCACGGGAAACATCGGACTGAGGGGCGGCGACGCGGGTGGTTTCGGCGGTTGCCGCGGCTTCGGCGGAGACTTCTGGCCCTTCGGGCGCCTCGTCGGTGCCATCGGGCTCGTTGTCGTCGGACTCGTCGTCACCGCCGCCGTTGTCGCCATCATTGCCGCCGCCATCGCTGGCGGATTCGGGCGGATTGAGCGGAGTGAAGGTGCGCTTCACGCAGGTCCAGCCCAGACCGATGCGCAGAATCGGCTCGGCGCCGTTGAGGAATCGGAAGATCTTCACGCTGCCAAGCGCCGCGATCCAGCCGAGCGCCGCCGCGCCCATGAGGCCGAGGGCGTCGGTCGTGTTCGATTCGCCGAGCGGCACAGGCAGCACCGCCGCAGCGGGCAGCGACGAGAACAGGTCGGTGAGGTCGATGCCTACGTCGCCGCCCGTGGAGGCGGGAATCGGCCCGGACACGATGGTGCCCAGCGCCACCACGCCGAAGAACATGATCTCGAACGCCACCGCGCCGATGAGGCCGGTCACAAGCCCTTGCAGGATGTGCCACGGCATGCCGAGCGTGGCCCACGCGGAATCGGATGGCATATGTTTGCCTTCGTGCTTGGCTTCGCGCCGGAACGCCGCGCGCAAGCTGTAGCCGATGGTGAACACCAGCACGAACACAACTGGCGCGGCGATTGCCACGATGCCAGGGAACGAGCCGGCGAGCAGGCTCAGCGTGAAGCCGATGAGGACCGCCGGCGCCGTGCCATGCTGCGCGTAGCACGTGGACCAGGTGTCGATGTAATGCGCGGAATCGTAGGGCGCGGGTTCGCCAGGTTGCGCCGGGGCTGGCGCAGCCTCCGTGGCGGGATGCGCCTGGGCGGTCGCGGATGGCGCTGCTGGCTGGGCTGGCGCTGCCTGGACCTGAACGGTGCGGCCGCCGCGGGGCGGCGCCGGCATGCCGGGCGTGGGGCCAATCGGGGGAGTGGTGGCACCTGCTGCCGCTCCCGCCGCCGCGCCTGCTGCCGCTCCTGCGATGCCAGTGGCATTGGCTGCGCCCCTCGCTGCTTGGGCGGCGCCGCGCAACGCGCTTGCGCCGGCCGAGGCTGCCATGCGTGCCGTCGAGCCATCATGAGCGTTCTCGTCAATGCCGTCCATCTCGGACTGGAGTGCGGACTGGTCGCCGCCGATCACGAGCGGCCGTGGGGCATCGCCGCCGACGCCCCATCCGCCTGCGAGTGGCGTGGCAGTGCGCATCGCATCATCGTGCGAACGCGATGGTGATGTTGATGGCGATGCTGGTTGCGGTGGCGGAAGCGGCACCGTGGCAGCGGAAGCCGATGCATGGAACCGGGGGCTCCGATTGCCGGAATTCACGCGATGGGCCGCGGTGCGGTCCGTGGCAGTGGAAGCAGTGGAAGAAGCGTCCGCATCATCCGTATTTCGAGAAGCTGCGTCTTGATAATCCGCACCGCGAAAATCCCCGTTGTGGTAGTCAACGTCTCGATAATCGCCGCCGTCACGGTTGGCGCTCGCGTAATCGTAATTCTCGAAATCGCCATTGAGCAGGCTCTCGATCTGCTGTTCGCGCGCCTTGTCTTGCTCCAGCGCCGCCTCGGCGGCCTCGCCGGTGGGCAGCGTCATCGTGCCCGATGCGTCGCGCCATGCGGCGCGCGCGCCCGTGCTGGGCGTCGCGTCACCGCCGAAAGAGCTTATGCCAAAAGGGGGCACCGCCTCGTTTCGGTCGGATTGCACTGTTCGGTTGGTTTGCACTGTTCGGTTGGTTTGCTCAGCCGAGGTCGAAGGCACCGAGGCGGGAGGGTTCGGCGGCGTCGAGGATTCACGGCGCGGGGCATTGGTGCTCGCACCGCCCTGCGCGCTGCCGTGCACTGCGCCAGCCGCGCTTGCCGTGCCCACGGCATCAGCAGCACCTGCTCCTGCGCTTGCCGGCGCGGATGCCACGACCTTGCCGATATGACCATGATGCTTCTGCTTCGCGTGCGATGCCGGGAACGCCGGCAGCTGGGTGGAAGCGGCAGAGGTGGCAGCGGTGGAGGATGCCGGCGCCGCCACGTGCGCCTGCGATTGCAGCGCATCGGCGGTGATCGCCTGCAGCAGCTCCTGCGCGCTGCACCGGCGCATGCGGTCGGGGTCGAGCGCGGATCGCATCGCCTCCTGGGTGCGCGGCATGAGGCCGGCGAGATTCGCGTGGCCGGACGCCTCGCGTTCGAGCACCGTCATCATCGGCTTCGTGCCGAACACCGCCTGGCCGGTGCCGGCGAATCCCAGCACCGCCGCGAGGCTCCACCAATCCGTTGCCTCGTCTGCCTCGGCGCCGTCAATGATTTCCGGGGCGATGAACCCCGGCGTGCCCATCACCAGGCCGGTGCGGGTCACATGCGACTCGCCCTCGCCCATCGCGATGCCGAAGTCCACCAGCACTGGGCCGGCATCCGAGATCATCACGTTCGTGGGTTTGATGTCGCGGTGGATGATGCCCGCCGCGTGTACCGCGTCCACCGCATCGATGAGGCGCTTCGCCAGATGCATGAGGTCCACCGGCTCGTAGCGGCCGTTGCGCTCCACGTCCTGGTAGAGGTTCAGGCCCTTGATGAGCTCGGTGACGATGAACGCCAGCGAGTCGTCCAATTCCATGTCCACGATGTGGCACACGCCGGGGTGGTCGACGCGGCGCAGTGCCGTGCCCTCGCGGCGCAGGCGTTCGCGGGCGAGCCGCTGCTCGCGCTCTGCTTCGGGGCCGGTGGCGTCGGTCAGGGAGTCGCGCAGGATCTTCATGGCGAATTCGTTGCCGCCGCCGTCCTGCACGCGCCACACCGAGCCCATTGCGCCGCTGCCCAGGGGCGCGACGAGCATGTAGCCGCCCACGATCTGGCCGGGCTGCAGGTTCAGCGCGGAAATGTCTGGCATGGCCCCCATCTCTTTCACTGCGTGGTGTTTCAAGTTCCATGTGCTTCGCATGCGCCGCCGTGTGCGATCTGCGCGGCGGCGTTGCACGGGCGATGGCTTGTGCGGGCAATGGCCTGTACGGGCGATGGCTCGTATGGGCGATGGCCTGTACGGGCGATGGCAGGCGTCGGGCGCAGACCCGCGTGGCGGGCATGTGTCGTTTCTCCATTATTGTTGCGTTTTTCGCCGACGTGGCGCACATTGCGTTTTTTCTCCGAATTGTGGTGCGGCGTGGTGCGGCGTGGTGTGGCAGTGGTGTGGCGGTGCCCGTCCATCCGTGTGCGCAGCGGCGCACCCGGTGTCGGTTGGCGGAAGCCGACACGGCATAGTGGGGGCCTCGGGACCCTTTTGGGGAGGTTTTGTGAAGATTCGCCATGCGCGAAGCCGCGAAAGTCGGGGGTGTGTGTATACTGACTTCAGGCTCAACGGAGAGTGTCTCTCGCGGAACCTTCGGAACCGAGCTCCATTGTTGGAGTGACGTCCGAACAAGAAAATATTGGCAACCTTCCACTCGGATCGTTCGGCACGTACCTGCCGATGAAAGGACGAATAATGGCATCCAGGGTCGTATTTGATCACGTCACCCGCATCTACCCGGGCAATGACAAGCCGTCTGTCGACGACTTGAACCTCACCATCGAGCCCGGTGAAGTCCTCGTTCTCGTTGGTCCTTCTGGCTGCGGCAAGTCCACGACGCTGCGCATGCTCGCCGGCCTGGAGGAAGTCAACAAGGGCCACATCTACATTGACGACAAGGACGTCACCAACGTGCAGGCCAAGGACCGCGACATCGCAATGGTGTTCCAGAACTACGCCCTGTACCCGCACATGACCGTTCGCGACAACATGGGCTTCGCCCTGAAGATCGCGGGCGTCGACAAGGCCACCATCAACAAGCGCGTTGAAGAAGCCGCCAAGATCCTCGACCTCACCGAGTTCCTCGAGCGCAAGCCGAAGGCACTGTCCGGTGGTCAGCGTCAGCGTGTCGCCATGGGCCGCGCAATCGTGCGCAACCCGAAGGTCTTCCTCATGGATGAGCCGCTGTCGAACCTCGACGCCAAGCTCCGTGTGCAGACCCGTACGCAGATCGCCGCCCTGCAGCGCAAGCTCCAGGTCACCACGCTGTACGTCACGCACGATCAGACCGAGGCTCTGACGATGGGCGACCGCATCGCCGTCATCAAGCTCGGCGTGCTGCAGCAGGTCGGCGCCCCGACCGAGCTCTATGATCGCCCGAGCAACGTGTTCGTGGCTGGCTTCATCGGCTCCCCGTCGATGAACATCAGCACGCACCCGGTGGTCAACGGCATGGCAATGGTCGGCGACGACGCCATCACGCTGCCTCCTCAGGCTGTCGACAAGCTCACCGCCGAGGACGGCGGCAAGATCATCCTGGGCTTCCGCCCGGAGGATGCTCGCCTCGTCGGTCCGGACGTGGCCGAGGCTTTCCAGCTCAAGGTCCTGAACGTTGAGGATCTGGGCTCCGATGGCTACGTCTATGGCAACATCATCACCGATGGCTCCGTCGCTGAGTCCACCACGATGATGTCCGACCAGAACAAGATGACGACGATCCGCGTCAACCCGCGCCAGCTGCCTATGCCTGGCGACGTGGTGCGCGTGCAGGTCGACCCGGCGAAGATGCACCTCTTCGCTCCGTCCACCGAGCTTCGCCTCAACTAGTTCTCAACTAATTCGGGTTTACCCCAGGTTTCGGGCTCGTAGGCATCCTCGACAATCCGCGATGATTGCCGGGACCCCATGAGTTCCGTGCGAATTCACATGATTGGGTCGGTCGCTTCCGCGGCCGGCCCGGTTTTTTATGCCTGCTTTCGCTTCTTGCAACGCAACGCGCCGCGACGCGAATTCTCGCGCCCCGACCAAGGAATGACTTATCGTAAAGGCATGGATATGACACCCATCGATCCGCGAATCGTCAATGCAACGTCCGTGAAGGCCTCCGATGGAGAGACCGGCGCCGGGAAAGACGCCGAACCCAAGTCCCTGACCATCACCTCGGCCAGCTCCGACCCCAAGATGTTCACATTGCCGTGGGATCTGCCGCTCGCCGAATGGCCGGAAGACCTGCTCGTCAACCTGCCCCGCGGCATCTCCCGCCACGTGGTGCGTTTCGTGCGCGTGGGCACGCACATCTACGCCATGAAGGAGATCACGCGCCCCGTCGCCGAGAAGGAATACGAGACGCTGCGCCAGCTCGAGAAGATCGACGTGCCCGCCGTCAAGCCCATCGCCGTGGTGACCGGGCGCCACAGCAAGAGCGGCGAGGAGCTCGAGGCGATGCTCGTCACCGAGCACCTGAAGTTCTCGCTGCCTTACCGCGCGCTGTTCGCCCGCAACCTGCGCGATGACACCGCCCAGCGCCTCATCGACGCGCTCGCCGTGCTGCTGGTGCGCCTGCACCTGATCGGCTTCTACTGGGGCGACGTGTCGCTATCGAACGTGCTGTTCCTGCGCGATGCCGATGAGTTCTCCGCGTTCCTGGTGGATGCCGAGACCGGCGAGCTGTACCCCAAGCTCACCGACGGCCAGCGCGAGTACGACATCGACCTGGCGCGCACGAACATCATCGGCGAGCTGATGGATCTGAACTCCGGCAACCTGCTGCCGTCCAGCGTGGACGAGGTGGAGGTGGGCAACCGCCTCGTGGACCGCTACCACTCGCTGTGGAGCGCGCTCACCGACGTGGAGACCTTCAAGCCGGACGAAATGTGGAAGATCGAGAAGCGCGTCAACAAGCTCAATGAGCTGGGCTTCGACGTGGACGAGCTCGAGGTGACCACCACCGAGGACGGCAGCCGCGTGAACGTGCACCCGCGCGTGGTGGACGCCGGATATGCCTCCCGCAAGCTGCTGCGCCTCACCGGCCTGGACGTGCAGGAGAACCAGGCGCGCCGCCTGCTCAACGACATCGAGGCCTACCGCATGAGCACCTGGCGGCAGAACGAGGACCCGGAGATCGTGGCGACCGACTGGATGCGAGAGGTGTTCGAGCCCACGGTGCGCATGATCCCCAAGGAATACCGCTCGCAGATCGAGCCCGCGCAGTTCTTCCACGAGGTGCTCACGCACCGCTGGTACCTGGGCGAGAAGATGGGGCACGATGTGCCGATGGCGACCGCCACCCAGAGCTACATCGACCAGTACCTCAAGGATTATCGCATCGACACCCAGGTGATGCGCGCCATCAACATGGATGCCGATTCCGGCGTGGTGGATGACACCGCGACGTATGGCGACAATTCCGACGTGACCGGCGGGGATGGCACTGGCGCTGCCGATGGCGCTGATGGCGGCAAGGGCCGCGTGGTGGTCGGCGTCGCCGGGGCCGATGCCGGGGCGGGCACCGATGACGACGACGAGGATGATCAGGACGCCAGCGTGTGGTCGCAGGACCTGAGCGGCAGGGATGCGGCGAACGGCGCCGGCGGCAATGGCGGCGGCAATGGCGGCGAGAGCCAGGGCGCGGATGGTGGCCGCGTCGTCACGAGCGACGCCCACTGAGCCGCTAGCCGCTTGGCTGGGGGCTTCCCAAACAGCTGAAAAACAGTTGAAGACAGTTGAGCCGTCTTGAATCGGCGCAGGAATTGCGTACCGATTCAAGGCGGCTCAATCATTTGGGGTGATATGCATATGGATGCTATGGGTGGCAAACCCTTGGCGTCCGCTACTTCTCCGCGTGGATGCGGGCGGAGTACACGCTGCTCAGCGCGATGCCCGCCGCCACGGAGGCGTTGAGGGACTCGACCATTGAGCTCATCGGGATGCCGGCGATCACGTCGCACGACTCGCGCACGAGGCGGCTGATGCCCTTGCCTTCCGAGCCGAGCACCACGATGAGCGGATCGGTCTCGAAGCCGGTGCGGCCCACTTCCGCGGTGCCGCCGCCGTCGAGACCCACGGCGTAGTAGCCGCGCTCGCGCAGGCTCTCGATGGCTTTGGTGAGGTTCACGACCTTGGCGACTGGCATATGCGCGGCGGCGCCGGCGGAGACCTTCCACGCGGCGGCGTTCACGGAGGCGCTGCGACGTTCGGGCAGGATCACGCCATTGGCGCCGAATGCGGCGGCGGAGCGGATCACGGCGCCGAGGTTCTGCGGGTCGGTCACGCCATCAAGTGCGATGAACAGCGGCTTGGCGAGGTTGCGTGCTTGCGGGGAGGCGTTCGCCAGCGCGGCGGCCTTGGCCTCGGCGCGTTCGGCGAGCTTCTCGAGCGATGCATACTCGAACGGCAGGGTGCGCAGCACCACGCCCTGGTGGTTGGAGGAGTGGGCGATGTGGTCCATCTCCAGGCGGTCGGCTTCGAGCAGGTGCAGGCCCTGGACGCCGGCGAGCTTGATGATCTCGCGCGTGCGGTCGTCATGCTCGATGTGCGCGGCGATGTAGAGCTCCTTCGACGGCACGCCCACGCGCAGCGCTTCGAGCACGGCGTTGCGGCCGATCACCAGGTCGCTGGTGTCGGCGTTGGAGAAGCGTGCGGCGCGGCGCTTTGCAGCCAGCCGCGGGTCCGCTGCGCGGCGCTTGTCGGCAGCGATCTTGGCGCGATGCGCCTTGTGATACACGCGGTCCTCGGCCTTCGGGGTCGGGCCCTTGCCGCGCAATGCGTTGCGGTGCTTACCGCCGGATCCTTTGGTTGGTCCTTTTTTCTGTGCCATGCGAACCATTCTACATATCGCGCCGTCACAGGCGCGGGCGAGGCGGTGGGGAGAGAGGGGAAGGGGAGGGAAGGAGCATAGGCAGACGTCCGTCTTCGGCGCCGAATGAATCGGGCGCCGATTATGGAGGTTAGCGGGGCCAAAAGGGGTTGTAACGTCCGTCTTCGGCGCGCCATGAATTGGGCGCCGAAGACGGAGGCTTGGAGGGGATTCGGGGGCGGTCTATCGTCCGGATTCGGCACACGATGGATTGGGTGCCGATTCCGGACGCTTGGATCTCATTTTTCGGCGGTTTATCGTCCGGATTCGGCGCCTGATAATTCCGGCGCCGATTGCGGACGATAGTGGGGCGGCGAACCTGTATGTTTCAGCGAAATTGGATCGGGGTCTGTTCGGGGACGGTGCCGGAGCTGGTCGCCGGAACATATTCGTCCGTCTGAACGTATCCGTCCAACGGCGTCTGCGCCTGCGGGCGTGTGTCCCGATGGCCGGCGATCCTGGACCGGATGTCTCTGCCGGCGTGGAACACTATGACGGCGCCTGCCACGACGAAGGCGAGTGGAAAGAGTCCGGTAGCGACAAACATGGTGAATGAATCGCCGGCTTCCTCGAATTCCGTCGGATTCGATGGGTCGTATTTCACCTTCACCTGTTTGCCGACGTCATCGGCGTTCCAATGGCTGCTTGAGATGGACGTATGCCCCTTGACTGTCCTGCCGTCAACGGTGTATTCCACGATTGGGTTCCCGACGATCGTGCATCCGTTATCACTATCGCATGATTCATGCTGGTTGACCGCGATGACGATGCCGGTGGTCTCGGCTGTGTACGTCCGGCTGTCCGCGAGGCCAGTTGTTATGAACAGCATGGCCACGATGATGAAGCCCAGACCGACGAACAGTTCCACGCCGATGCCGGATGCCGATGTGTCTTTGTGCCGTCGCGGTGCCGGCGTCCACTGTCCGTGGGCGTCCTGATAAACGTGGTATGGCGATTCGTCTTGCATGGCATTCTCCCTTTGCATGCTGTTCTCCGCTAGCGATTTCGTAATACGGATCCGGCGCCGAATCCGGACGCTAGAGGACCTGAAATCGGGGTCGTAGCGTCCGTAATCGGCGCGCCCTGAAGTCGGCGCCGAATCCGGAAGTCTGGAGGGACAAAATCGGGGTTGACGCGTCCGTCTTCGGCGCCCCAGAAATTGGGCGCCGAAGACGGACGCTTGACTGAACAAGGTGGGATGGCGGATGGGGCTGGCGGATTAGGCAGTGGGGTGGTCGGTGGATTCGGCGGGATTTGCGGTTTGCGTGACGCCAGGCTGGGATGCGGCTGGCGTGGCGCCAGGCTGGGATGCGGCTGGCGTGGCGCCAGGCTGGGCTGCGGCCGATTGGTCTGCGCCAGGCTGGGCTGCGGCCGATTGGTCTGCGCCAGGCTGGACGGCCTGAGACATCGCGGTCGGCTGGTTTGCGCTGTAGGGGTTGGCGGCGGTTTGCTGCCATTGCTGGGTGTCGGCGCTGTAGGTCGCGTTGTATTGCGACGGCGATGCCGTGAAGGTCTGCTGCGGCGCCGCCTGCTTGCTTGCAGGATTCGGCGTGTATGTTTGCTGTGTGTCGGCAGGCTGCGTGAAGGTCTGGCCCTGCTGCCAGGACTGGTTTTGCGGATTCTGGTCGGCGGCGGTGATATTGGGCTCGGATACCGGCTGCGCTGCCGATTGCGATGCCTGCGCGGCATCGGATTGCGACGACGCGGCTGACGCAGTGCCATAGGGCGAGACGGAATCCGACGAAGCGGAATTCGCGGTGAAGTCACCGGATTGCGAGTAACCAGATTGCGAATAACCGGACTGGCCATAGCCAGCTTGCGCATATCCATTCTGGCCGTAACCCGCCTGGCTGTAATCCGATTGACCGTAGCCACTCTGGCTGTAGCCGTTCGAATCGCCGAATTGCTGGCCGTATGCCGTGTAGCCCTGCTGCACGGAACCGTTCTGAGCGTAGGCGTTCTGACCGTATGCAGCCTGACCATATTGCTGGCCATACGCATCCTGGCCATAGCCGCCTTGGCCATAGGCCTGCTCGTATTGCGGTTGCTGGTACTGGCCTTGGTATTGGCCCTGATAATCGCCGCCTTGCGGGTAATACGGATTGCCGTTCGCGTCATAGGCGGGCGCGGCGGCTGGCATCATCGCACCATACTGCGGATCCGCATAGCCCTGCGTGGTGCCATACGCTGCGTTGTATTGCGGATTCGCATAGCCGCCGTTCGGCGCACCGTATGCGGCGCCTGGCTGCGCGCCGTATCCTGTCGGTGTGCCATATCCCGGCTGAGCGCCATACGGCGCGGCACCGTAACCCACCGCTGGTTCAGAGTCAGCGGTGATGCGATTGTCATAGCGCCTCTTGAGCGTGACGTACACCCAGATGTACCAGAAGAAAGGAGCGAAAAACAGCAAAAGCACAGACAATATGGCTGAGAGCTCCGGGAATTGATGGGAATACGCGGTGGCGATGCGGAAGTTCATATAGAAACCCAAACCCGCCGCACCAAACGCAAGAAGAATGCCGAGAACCGGGGCGATGGCTGCGAGCCCGGCTGCTAAGAAGGTCAGGAGTATGACGGCCAAGATATACGCCACGACGTTGACGCCCACGACTTTTCCTATGGCAACGGTGTGCCAGATGGGAATCCATGCCGCGATGGGGTGCTCGTAGTTGAGATATTTCAGAACCCACATTGCGCAGTAACCGACTACGCAGTAAACCACTACGTTGATCAGGAACGAGAACACCGCTACACCCGTGGACCCCGAGCTGCTCGAATCCGCATAAGTGGCGACGGCAGCGAGCTGTGCGATGTGCGCGTTTGCCGCACTCGCGGCGTCTGATGTGATGCTGGCAACTCCTGATACGGCTGCGGCTGATGCCGCCGCTGTGGCTGTGCCGATGAGACCTGCCATGTCTCTCTCCTTGTGTCCCTTGACATTCTTCAACGATTGCGCGGATTGGAAGAGCGCCAAATCCGCACGGTGGGCTGAAATCGCGTGAGCCGAATACTCCGTTCGATTCTCGAAATTATACCTGATGTTCAACGAAAACGCTCGCTGTGGAATGAACGGGCGGTTAATTCGTTAATCTCGGTACTTTTCGGTGCCGCCTGGCTGCTTTGCCAAGCGGCACCGAAAGTGACGGAATGGGTGCTGCGGCTAGCACCGAATCGGATCCGGCCGCTCCAGCCGGTTCGGCGGGAGCGATCCCTTGTGGATTGTCCCGAATCGACCGAATCGGTCCAGTGCGTCTCAGTCCAGGGTGCCTTCGGAACGCCGATCAGTCGGAGACGTCGGCGCAGTAGAAGTTGATGTAGCTGCGCGATGGCGTGGGGCCGCGCTGGCCTTGGTAATGCGAGCCCGCTGCCTGCGAGCCATACGGGTTCTGCGCTTCGCTCGACAGTTTGAAGAAGCAGATCTGGCCGATCTTCATGCCCGGCCACAGCTTGACGGGCAGCGGCGAGATGTTCGACAACTCGAGCGTGATGTGCCCTTGGAACCCCGGGTCGATGAAGCCGGCGGTGGAATGCGTGAGGATGCCCAGGCGCCCCAGCGAGCTCTTGCCTTCGAGGCGCGCCGCCAGCGTGGTGCCGAGCTTGACGTATTCCCACGTGCTGCCGAGCACGAATTCGCCCGGATGCAGGATCCACGGCTCACCCTTGGGTACCTCGAACATCTCGGTGAGGTCTTCCTGGTCCTCGGATGGGTCGACGTAGGTGTACTTGCGGTTGTTGAAAACGCGGAAGAAGCGGTCGAGTCGCACGTCGATCGACGCCGGCGGGACCATCTTCGGGGTCCAAGGGTCGAGCGAGAACTCGCCGTTTTCCTGTGCCGCGAAGATATCGCGATCGCTGAGCAGCATGGTTTGCTCCCCTCTGAGCGGGTAATACTGCTGTCAGTCTACAGCGGGAGGGAAGAATTGGTCACTTCGCGCGTTCGGTGTGGTGTTCGACGGATCGATGCCCAGTTCGCGCAGGCGCTTGTTGCGCTCGGCGATGACGCGGCGGGCGAGCTCGAGGCGGCGCTCCGTCATGCGATGGCGCTGTTCGAGCATACGGTGCTCGGCGGCATGCGATTCATCGGTGCGGGCGTGGTGCGCCTCGGCGTCGGCGCTCGCGGCTGCCGACGCGGCTGCCTGGCGCAGCGCTTCGTCCCATGCGTGCCACCGCTCCGCATTGACGGTGTGGATGATGGCGATGTGATGGACGGGCGCGGGCACGTCTGCGGGCATGTCTGGTGCCGCCGTGTCCGGTTGCGTGGACGTTTTCGTGTCCGTGGGTGCGGCGGCACCAGTGACGCCAGTGACATCGGCGGTGCCGGCGACACCAGCGGTGGCGTTTACGGCATCAGCAGCGACAGCGACACCAGTGGGGGCGGCGTCCGTGCGAGCGGTGTGAGTGGAATCAGCGCCGCCAGCGGCGCCCGCGGTCGCTGCGCCATCGTCCATCCGCTCCGCCGTGGCGAAGACCTGTGGGCCAAACGGCAGCGTCTCGCCCTCGGGGCAGGATTGCGCCGCCTGGCGCTCCACCATCTCCTCGTGGGCAAGCAGACGGGAGAAATCGCGATGTTCGCGCACCACCGTGCCGAAATCGCGCGGATCATGCGAGATCTTCCGCAGCGCCTTGAACGGGTGCGCGTCGGCAACGCGGTAGGTGAGCGAGCCGAGCAGCGGCATGAGGAACACCGTCACGGCGCCCGCCGCCACGAGCACGGATGCGGTGTTTTGCGCCATCTGGCCGGAATTCACCGCCACATCCGTCACTGCCACGATGAGCGGCAGGGCGGTGGTGCAATACACGGCCACGGTGATGCGGTGATGCGTGGAGATCGAGCGCGTCTGCGGGTCGATCGTGAGCCCGCAAAACACCGGCACCGCGCGCACCGCGAGCAGCAGCACGATGAATCCGATGAGCAGCCCTGGCGCCGCCGCCACCGCCTTGAGATCGATCTTCGTGCCGGAGACGACGAAGAAAATCGGGATGAAGAAGCCGTAACCGATGGCGTGGAGCTTGTATTCGAGCGCCTCGTTGCCCTCCGGGATGATGTAGCGCAGCACGAAACCCGCGGCGAACGCGCCGAGCACCGCATCGAGGTCGAACACGGCGGTCGCCGCCACGAGCGCCACGAGCAGCAGCGCCGTGGCGCGCACGAGCATCTGCGAATTGCCGGTGACGTTGCTCTCCATGAAGCGGAACACCGCGGAACCCGCCTTGCGCGCCTGCTTCGGCACGACGGCGAGCACGATGCACAGCAGCGTGAACAGCCCCAGGATGAGCGCGGTCTGCCACTTGGCGCGGGTGGACAGCAGCAGTGCCATCGCGATGATCGGCAGCAGTTCGCCCCAGGTGCCGTAAGCGAGGATCGTGTCGCCCACCGTGGTGCCGGTGAGGCCGCGGTCGGAGAGGATGGGGATGAGCGTGCCCAGCGCCGTGGTGCACATCGCGATGGCGACCGGCATGGTGTTGAGGCCGTAGCGCGCGAACCCCGGCACGAGGAACACGAGCGCGCAGGCGATGGCGAACGTGACGAGCCACGTGATCATGCCGGACCTGCCGACGTGCCCGCTGAGCGTCTTGGGGTTGATTTCGTAGCCGGCGAGCAGAAACAGGAAGGCGAGGCCCAGCTGTGACAGCATCTCGATGGAATCGAGGTTGATGATGAGCCCGGCGCCGTATTTGCCCAGCAGTGCGCCGCCGAGCAGCAGTAGCACGACCTCGGGCATGAGGTTGCCCGGAATCAGCTTCGAGACGATGGGCGCGATCACCGCGATGAGCAGTATGACCGTGAGCGAGGTGAGTGCAAGGGGCATGGTGCCTCCTTCCTGTGTGTTGCCACCATTGTGCCACCCGTGGGGATGCGGGAGGTGGGGATTCGCGGGGAGCGGGATTTGCAGGCGTGGGATTTGTATGCGCTGGATTCCAGGGGATTGCGGGATTGGGCGTGCGGGATTGGCGTGCATGCTGAGCCGTGCGCTGCGGCTCTGGCGGGTTCACGCGGGCTTTCTACAATGGAGGCATGTGTGATGGTCATGATGATGACGACAAGGCGGCAGCTGCGGGTGGCGCTGCCGCGGCAGCAGGTAGCGCAGCTTCGGGCGCTGGCATTGCCGCCGATGGCATGGGTTTGATCGGCAGGGAATCCGACGTGATCCCCGGGCGTTTCGGCGACCCGCTCACGGTGACTCACGCCGAATGGTCGCCCGATGGTGGCAAGCGCAACGAGCAGCGGCCCTTGTTCCTGCTCATCCACGGCTGGGGGTCGACCGCCGCCGACATGCGCGAGTTCTTCTCCGGCTATGTGTCGCCGTTCTCCGATTATGTGGCGCTCCAGGCGCCGCTTCATCTGCCGGGCTACCCGGGCGCTGGCACGTGGTTCCATGATTGCGTGCCCACCGGCGCGGACCTGGACCGCGATGCGTTCGCCGCGGCGACCGCCATCGATCGCTGGGTCGCCGACAATGTGCCCGCCGATCGCAAGGT
Source organism: Bifidobacteriaceae bacterium (assembly GCA_029227215.1). Taxonomy (GTDB): domain Bacteria; phylum Actinomycetota; class Actinomycetes; order Actinomycetales; family Bifidobacteriaceae; genus Pseudoscardovia. Next base: position 16,642 of record JAQXZM010000115.1, read on the forward strand.
GATTCCGCTGGGATTCTCGCAAGGCGGCCTGCTCGCGGTGCATCTGCTGCGCGTGGACCCGAAGCGTTACATGGCGGCGGTGACGCTTTCCGGATTCCTGGCCCCCGGCGTGGTGCCCGGCACGGCGCCATGCGACAAGGAACTCGCCCAGCTCGACACGGGCGTGTTCTACGGCGTGGGCCTTGCCGACACATGCATTCCACGCTACGAGGCGAAGGCGTTCGCCGCCTGGCTAGAGGAGCACACCTATCTGAAGATGTGCGAGTACCCCGGCATGGATCACTCGATTTGCATCGACGAGGTGGATGACCTGCGCGAGTGGCTTGTGGCAATGGGCGCCGACAGCGGCCTGCGGTAGCGCGGATTATTCGTCCGAATCAGCGGTATCGGCGGTGTCGTCGGCATCGTTGATGTCGTCAGTATCCAGCCCTTGGAATGCCTGCTCGACCTCGGGGTCGATCGCATCAGTGGCATCGTCGGCGTCATAGGAATCCGACTCGTCAGAGGAACCCACGATGCGGGAATCCACAGCAAGGGAATCCACAACAGGGGAATCCACAACGTCAGGGGCGGCAGCCCTGACGGCGGCGCCATTCGCTTTCGCCTTGGCTTCGGCGCGCGCCTCTGCCTTGGCTTCGGCTCGCGCCTCTTTCTGCGCTTCCTTTTCCGCGCGCTTGAGCTCGCGGGCACGCTGCTTCTCGGCATCCTTCTGCTGCTTTTCGCGCCGCGCTGTCGCTTCCTTGCCTTCGAAATACAGCTGCGGCTTCGCGTCGATGCCGCGCATGCCGTACCACGCCATGTTCACGATGTAGGCGGCGAGCTCCTCCTTGCTGATGCGCGGGTTGTCTGCCCACATCTCGGCGCTGAACACCGTGAGGCCCACGATCATGTTCGCGTAATACGGCGCGCCCTTGGTGGGCAGTTTGGCGCGTTTGAAGCTCTCGACGAGCATTTTCTCCACCTTCACGCTCACCGTCATGAGCAGCGTGTTGAGCGAGCCGACCGGATCGGTGCTCGGGGAGTCGCGCAGCAGCACGTGGAAGCCCTCGTTGTGCTGCTCCACATAGGTGAGGAACGTGAGCACGCCGCGTTCCATCGTCTGACGTTCGCTGGGCAGCGGGTGCGCGAAGAAATCCTTGAGGTACTCCGACATCGTCTGCAGCTCGCGGTCCACCACCACCGCGTACAGCCCCTCTTTGCCGCCGAAGTGCTCGTAGATGATCGGTTTGCTCACCTTTGCTGCGCTCGCGATCTCCTCCACGCTCAACGTGTCGAGGCTCTGCTGGGAGAAGAGGTGACGGCCCACGCGAATCAGCTGCTCGCGGCGTTCATATGCAGACATTCTGGAAGTGCCCATGCATTTCAGTGTAATGGCATTCAGCGTAATGGCATGGTGTGGGTCCCTGGGTATTAATTTCCGCACCATCGGGCAAACTAGAGGCATGGCCTTGGTTCTTACATTGTGGGGCGTGGGGCTTCTCCTCATCGCCGTCATTGTGCTCCTCGTGGCGCACACGCAGTCGCTGAAGGAGGACGCGCCGCGCAAAAGCAGCGATGCCTCTTCGAATTCCTCGCGCGCGCCGCGCGTCGCTGGCACGAACATCTCGTTCACGCCCACGTCGGTGGGTGATTCCGCCGAGCCTGGGCCCGACCAGAACAATCCTGTGTTCATCGGGCAGACGTCGTCGGTGGTGGAGGTGCACAACTTCCGCAATGGCACCAAGCAGAAGGCGCGGGAAGCGCGCGGCAATCGGCGGCAGTAGCAGCTCGGCACGGTGACGGCGCGCGGTGATGCTGCGGTGATGGCGCGCGGTGACGGTGCGGGCGTTGGCATGTGCGTTGGCGTTGGGGCTTCGGGTGCGGGTGCTTCCGGCTTTGGCGTTTCCGGTGTCGGTGTCTTCGGCGGTCTGGGTTTCAGATGCCAGTGCTTCAGGTGCTGATGGCGGTGCCGGTGGCGCTGGTGTCGCTGCGGCGGCGGTGTCGATGTCCGCGCGTTGAGATGATGCCGATTATGGTGCTGCTGCGTGCTGCGGATTGTTGCGCGTGCCTGTGGCTGTGTGCTGGTGCTGAGCTTCGGCGCGGTGATAGCGTTGATTCATCAATAATTCGTCAATAATGCTGATTATGTAGGTGATTGGGAGGGAAGAAATGAGCACACAGGCTCTTATCTGGGTCATTGTGGCGGTCGTCGTGATTGCGGCGATCGTGTGCCTGATTGTTTGGGCTTCCAATAGATCGAAGAAGGCGCAGCAACCGAAGGCGCAGGAATCCGCGCAGCAAGCAGCGCAGAAACCGGCATCGAAGTCGGCGGCGCAGTCGGCGGCGAGCGCTGTGGAGACTGCGACGGCGCGGAACGTGACGCAGCGTGCGAAGGAATCCGCTGGTCAGGCTGCTGAAGGTGCTGCGGCTGCCGAGGGTGGGAAGGCCGTGGAATCCGCGGAATTTGCCCAGACTGCTTCGGCTGCGCCACCGCAGGAATCTGGCGAACAATCCGCCACGGCGGCCGCTGAATCTCAGGAAGCGGCGGGTCGGGCAACCTCTCAATCGGCAACCTCTCAATCGGCGACCGAGGGGTCGGCTGAGGAGCCAGCCAAGGAATCGACGGCAGAACCGGTTCAGGGACCCGCGGAAGAACCCGCGGCTGCGGAGACAGTCGCCGAGGAAACGGCTGCCGAAGGATCCGCCGAAGGATCCGCTACGGAAGAATCCGCTATGGAAGAATCAGCGCGTCCGGAGGGCAAGGAATCCCGCCTCACCCGTTTGCGCGCGCGGCTTTCCAAGAGCGCGAATCCGTTCGGCAAGGCGCTGTTCACCATCCTCACGAAAGACAACCTCTCGGAAGCCGACTGGGAAGACATTGAAGACACGCTGATTCTGGCGGATGTGGGTGCGGAAACGTCGGCGCAGATCGTCGACGACCTGCGCGCTGACGCTCGCGTGCATTCCAACAAGAACGCCGCCGAGGTGCGCGCCACGCTGCGTCGCATGCTGCTCGAGCAAGTGGGCGAAGACGCCGATCGCAGCCTTGCCGCCGAGCGGCCGGATGCGCACAAGCCGTCCGTCATCATCATGGTGGGCGTCAATGGCACTGGCAAGACCACCACGGCGGGCAAGCTCGCCCGACTCTTTGTGGCGGAGGGGAAGTCCGTGGTGCTCGGCGCCGCCGACACGTTCCGCGCTGCTGCAGCCGATCAGCTTGAGACCTGGGGCAGCCACGTGGGCGTGCCCGTGGTGCGCGCCGACCATGACGGTGCCGATCCGGCGTCCGTGGCGTTCGACGCGGCGCAGAAAGCGATCGAGGTCGATGCCGACGTGCTCATCATTGATACCGCAGGCCGCCTGCAAAACAAGGCGAACCTGATGGACGAGCTGGGCAAGATCCGCCGCGTGGTCGAGAAGAAGCTGCCGGTAGACGAAGTGCTGCTCGTGCTCGACGCCACTACCGGCCAGAACGGCATGGTGCAGGCGCGCGTGTTCTCCGAGGCGATCGGCGTGACCGGCGTGGCGCTCACGAAGCTCGATGGCTCCGCGAAGGGCGGCATCGTGATCTGCGTGCAGAAGGAGCTCGGCGTGCCGGTCAAGCTCGTGGGCCTGGGCGAAGGGCCCGACGACCTCGCGCCATTCGACCCCGCCGGCTTCGTGGACGGCATCCTCGGCGACTAGCCGGCGGTGCTGGGCGGCGCCGGAGCGGGCGGAGCCGGCGGGGCTCGGGTGGTGCCGGGCGGTGCCGGCGGGGCTCGGGCGGTGCCGGCGGTTGGCACTGGCGGCGGATGCTGCTGAGCACGGCTGAGCGTGACCGATTGGTGGCCGTGCGATTGATTCCAAGCGCCTCGGTGTGAGCGATGGCCCACACCGAGGCGCTTTCTTGTTCCCGACTCTTGTTCCCGGTGGCCGCGAAACCACCTTCGGTGCGAACCTCCGCTCGCACCAAAGGGTGATTCCGCTGGCGGAATCACCGCAGACTGGCGGCGGTCATGCCTCGGTGTGAGCGCCCGCTCGCACTCAGGCCCGGAATCTGTCCTCCCAGCCCCATCGCCGGTCGGGAATCGGCTTGGGTGCGAGCTGCCGCTCGCACATTGCAAGCCTCGCCAGGCAGAGCGGGGAGCCGATCCCAGCAATCAGGCCGCTCTCTCAGGGTGCAACGATCTGGACAGCCGCAATGTGCCAGCCGCTGCTCGCACATTCCCCGCCGGCACCGGAAAAGTGTGAGCTGTCACTCGCACTTAGGCGTGGAATCCGGCTTCCCGGCTCCGCCGTCGGATGGGAGCCGCCTCTGGGTGTGGGCCGCCGCTCGCACCGAAGGGTGATTTCGCCGGCGAATCACCGCAGACTGGTGGCGGCCATGCCTTGGTGTGAGTCGTCGCTCGCACCGAACACTAGATTTTGGTAGCGGATCCTCAATCTGCTTGCAAATTAGCCTTTGGTGTGAGCGTCCACTCACACCCAAGCGGGGATTCCTGTTTGATTGCCTCAATCAACCCGCTCAATCGCCTTGGGCGTGAGTCGCCGCTCGCACCCAAGGCGTGGAATCCGGCTTCTCGACCCCGCCGCCGGCCGGAAATCGCCTTGGGTATGAGCCGCTGCTCGCACATTGCGGTTTCGGGACCTCTTCGGTCGCAAAAATGCCAGTGGCCGCTCGCACATTGCAAGCCTCGCCAGACAGGGCGAGGAGCCGATCCCAGCAATCAGGCCGCTCTCCCATGGTGCAACGACCCGGGCGGCCGGAATGTGCCAGCCGCCGCTCGCACATCCCCTGCCGGCACCGGAAAAGTGTGAGCTGCCACTCGCACTTAGGCGTGGAATCCGGCTTCGTGACCCTGGCACTGGCCGGGAATTGCCTTGGGTGTGAGCCGTTACTTGCACATTGCGGCAGAATTGCCCCCGCTGCCTTGCGCCCGCGCCCGCCCCCATACTCCGCCGCATGTTTCGAAATCGCAACGGGCGTAACCCTCGCGTTACATAACGAACTTTTTGGGGAAACGCTCCCTGCGCAAGATGAATCCGTTGTGTAAAGCCGGTGGCGGACGTGCGCGGCACGCGCGATTGCGCGACACGCACGGATTGCGTAACCGCCGCCGGGCGAAGCATGAGAGGAAGGAGCTCTTATGGATTCCGGTAATGCTGCGTGGATGTTGATATCCGCCAGCCTTGTGTTCCTTATGACGCCCGGTGTGGCGTTCTTCTATGGTGGCATGGTCCGCGCCAAGGCGGTGCTGAACATGCTCATGCTGTCTGCAGCGGCGCTTGCGGTCACCGGCGTCGTGTGGACGTTCTGGGGTTGGTCCATCGCCTACGCCGGCAATGACATCGGCGGCATCTTCGGCGATCCGGGCACCGGCTTCCTGCTTCACGACGTGATCACGACCGACAACGGCATCTACACGTCCATCGACACGAACGCCACCACCTACCCGCACATCATCGACGTGGCGTTCCAGGTCACGTTCGCCATGATCACCGTGGCGCTCATCTCCGGCGCCATCGCAGAGCGCGTGAAGTTCAGCACCTGGATGCTGTTCGTGGCGCTGTGGATCACCTTCGATTACGCGCCGATGGCCCACATGGTGTGGAACCACGGCCTGCTGTCGGGCGATGGCGCGATCTCCCAGTGGGTCGGCGCGGCCGCCCATGATTTCGCAGGCGGCACCGTCGTGCACATCAACGCCGCAACGGCGGCACTCATCATCGTGCTCATCATCGGCAAGCGCAAGGGCTTCGGCAAGGAGCCGATCAAGCCTCACAATGTGCCGTTTGTGATGCTCGGCGCGTTCCTGCTGTGGTTCGGCTGGTTCGGCTTCAACGCGGGGTCCGCGTTCGCTGCCAACGGAACCGCGGGCTACGCCTGGGTCTCCACCACCGCCGCCACCTCCGCCGCAACGCTGGGCTGGCTGTTCACTGAGCGCGTGCGCACTGGTCACTTCACCGCCATCGGCGCCGCGTCCGGCATGGTCGCGGGCCTGGTGTGCATCACCCCTGCCGCGGATGTGGTCTCGCCGCTCGCGGCAATGATCATGGGCGTCATCGCCGGCTGCGCCACCTGCTGCGCCTGCTCGCTGAAGTTCCGCTTCGGCTATGACGACTCGCTCGACGTGGTGGGCGTGCATGGCGTCGGGGGCTTCATCGGCACCATCCTCATCGGCTTCTTCGCGGCAGACACCGGCCTGTTCGAAGGCGGCGACTGGCGCCAGCTCGTCGTGCAGCTGCTCGTGGCGCTGTGCGCGATCGTCTACAGCGCGGTTGTCACCGGCATCATCGCCTTCGCGCTCGAGAAGACCATCGGTTGGCGCGTCTCCGAGCGTGACGAGGTCATGGGCATCGATATGGCGGATCAGGGCGAACGTGCTTACGATTTCGCTGGAATGTCCACTGCGATCCTCAAGGAGGTGAAGTGAGATGAAGCTGATTACCGCAATCATTCAGCCCATCAAACTTGACGATGTGAAGGCCGCCCTTGCCGCCGTTGGCGTGCACGGCATCACGGTTTCCGAAGCGAACGGCTACGGCCGCCAGCACGGTCACACCGAGGTGTACCGCGGCGCCGAATACACCGTCGACCTGATCCCCAAGATCCGCGTCGAGGTGCTTGCCGATGACGCGGACGCCGCCACCCTCGTCGACGTCATCGTCAAGGCCGCCCAGACGGGCACCATCGGCGATGGCAAGGTGTGGGTTGCGCCGCTCGACTCCGTCACCCGCGTGCGCACCGGCGAGACCGGTTCCGCCGCGATCTGACGGGCGGCGGCCGGCTTCGGCGGGGCGGGGCTCGGTTGGCGGGGCCCGCGGCGGCCGCGAGGCGGCAGTCAGGTGGCCGACAGGTGGCTGTGACAGTTCTCGTCAGTTGTATGTGCCGGCAACCGGCGGTTCTGGCGGTAATCCGCTAGGGGTCGCTGGTCGTCCGGCCCGGCCGGGACTGTCTGCCAGATTTGGCAAGCCGCTCGGCTGCTTCGCCAATTATTAGACGTGACGGGCGTGGCGTTGATTTCCTCCTTCGTTCACGCTATCGTCCGCCGCCTCGACGCCGTTTCTTTCGTCCGACGTCGATTTCTGAGGCTCCCGTGAGCGCAACACGGGAGCCTTTCTTTATGCGCGGGGGCGGTTGCTCGTGGAGTGGTGGGCGGTGGGATGGAGGCGGATGAGCTGGAAAGTGTGCGCGGCGGCGCGCACTTTGTGGGCTCGGGAGTGCGGCTGCCTGGAAAGTGTGCGCGTGGGCGCACACATTTGCGAGTGCGCGGTTGTTGCAGATTGGGAGAGCGGCTTGATTGCTGGGGTTGACTGTTTGGCGGCGGCGTCTTGCCGTGGAAAGTGTGCGTGATGGCTGGCACTTTGTGGGCTCGGGAGTGCGGTTACCTGGAAAGTGTGTGCGTTGGCGCGCATTTTTCCGGGATTGGCGCGCTCCCGTCTGGAGAGTGTGTGTGGCGGCGCGCACTTTGACAGTGGGAGAGCAGCGACATCTGTTTGGTGTGCGTGACGGCGCACACCGAGGGGTGGTGATGTGGGTCGGCGGTGGCAAAGGTGTCGGATCTCGCCTTGGGTGTGAGTGGGCGCTCGCACCGAGGATGGTTTCCTGATCGATTGGGTTCTCCGGGCCGGTGGATTTGGTCTTGGGTGTGAGTGGTCGCTCGCACTGGAGGTGGCTTTGGTGGGGTGATTGCGGATGTGGCGCGCAGATTCGGCATTGAGTGTGAGTGGGCACTCGCACTGAGGATGGCTTCCGGGTTGGTTAGGTCCTCCGGGGCTGTGGGCTTGTGGTTTGGTGTGAGCGGTGGCTCGCACTGAGGCGTGGTGTGCGGCCTGATTGAGGGGGCGGAGCCTGGTTTCTTGCCCTAAGTGTGAGCGGCGGGTCGCACTGAAGGCGGTTTCCAGGTCGGTTGGGTCTTCCGGGGTGGAGGGTTTGCGGTTCGGCGTGAGTGGTCGCTCGCACTCAGGGGAAGGTTGGCGGGGTGATTGCGGGTGTGGCGCGGGAACTCGGCGTTGGGTGTGAGTGGGCGCTCGCACGTTGGCGGCGGGAAGGCTGTCGCCGTCGGAATGTGTGAGTGGGTGCTCACACTTTGGCCGGTTTCCGGCTGGTGGAGGGGTCGGGAGGCTGGATTCCAGGGCTGAGTGCGAGTGGCGGCTCGCACTCAAGATGGTTTTCAAACGGCAGGAGGGCTTCAAGGCTGGATTCCAGGGCTGAGTGTGAGCGGTGGGTCACACTGAGACTGGTTTCCCGGCCGGTGAAGGTGCCGGGAGGTCAGGTTCCCGGTCTGGGTGCGAGCGGCGGCTCACACCCAAGCCAATTCCCCGGTTTGCAGAGGCGCCGTGAGACCAGAATCCTGCCTTCGGTGCGAGCGGTGGCTCGCGCTTAGGCGGGTTGTGGAGGTCTGTCGGGCTGCAGGTCGGTGGATTCCGGGCTTGGGCGTGAGTGGCGGCTCGCATCGAGCGGTGGCTGGGCGGCTTAGTGGGGTCGTGGATGGTGGTTGGTCGGCTTAGGTGTGAGTGGTGGCTCGCACTTAGGCGGGTTTCTGGCTGGTGGAGGGTCCACAGGGCCGGATTCCAGGGTAAGTGTGAGTGCGAGCTCACACTCGTATGGTGCCGGTGAGAAATGTGTGATTGGTGACTCGCACTTTGCGTTGCCGGGGTTGTTGCGTTGCGGGAGGGTGGCTTGATTGCTGGGGTCGGTTTCTTGGGGTGGGCGGTGGCTGCGGCAATGTGCGAGTGGTGGCTCGCACTTTGGCGATGGGAAGGCTGGTGTCGTCGGAATGTGTGAGCGGGCGCTCGCACCGAGGCGCGGAATCCGGCCTGATTGAGGGGGGGCGGAGCCTGGTTTCTTGCCTTAAGTGTGAGTGGGCGCTCGCACTTAGGCCGTTTCCCGGCTGGTGGAGGGTCTGCGGGGCCGGATCCCCGGGTTAAGTGTGAGTGACGGCTCGCGCTTGAGGGAGATTCACAGCTGGATTGAGGTCGGGACGCTGAAGGAGGGGGTTAAGTGTGAGTGACGGCTCTCACCCAAGGGAAGTTTGGCGGGGTGATTGCGGGTGTGACGCGGGAACTGGTCCCAGGGTGTGAGCGGCGGCTCGCACCGAGGGAGGTGCGCGGGCCGCCGCTCTGATGGGGCGCCAACCGCAGATTGATTGCGAGATTCGTGGTGTTCGTTACGCAATGGTTCGATAACGGTTGCGATAATGGGCTGTAGAACGAGAATGTGGGCGGCACATTGCGGGCGGCACGGTTCAATCGGGAAACGGGCAATCCGGCAATCCGGCAATCCGGCAACCAGGAGAATCCGGCAACCAGGCAATCCGGCAACCAGGCTCCTCAACGCCAGATGCCAGCCGCCGCCCGCGGAGAGAGAGGTCACGATGGCAAGCGCGGTGGACGGACTGAAGGATTCGCTGCTCGCGATGAGCGGCCTCGATGCGGACGGCGTGTATCGCGACGGCGCCGCCAAGCGCGAGAAGCGCACGCAGCTCGTGCTCGCCGCATTGCGCCGCTTGTGGGACGAGGCGATGGAACAAACCGCCGCGGCGGCCGCCGATCGGGGCGAGGGTTGGGAGCGCCCGCGCGGCATCGGGCTCGCGGCGGTCGGCTCGCTCGCCCGGCATCAATTGGGGCCGTGCTCGGACCTTGACCTTGTGGTCATGTACGACCCGCACGAGGTGGACGAGGCGCTTGTGACCGCCGTCGCCGACCACCTGTGGTACCCGCTGTGGGATTCCGGCCTGGACCTCGACCATTCCGTGCGCACGCGTCAGCAGTGCGAGGCGGTCACGGATTCCGACCTGCCCGCCGCGATGGGCTGGCTCGACGTGCTGCCGGTGGCGGGCGACGAGCAGGTGGTGCAGGAGACCGCCGAATCCATCTTGCAGCGCTGGCGCAAGGCGGCGGTCAAGCGCCTGTCGGAACTGGAGGAATCCGCGGACGAGCGCGCCGAGCGCTTCGGCAACCTCGCCTACCTCAATCAGCCGGACGTGAAGCAGGCGCGCGGCGGTCTGCGTGACTCGGTGCTTGTCTCCGGCCTGGTGGCGTCGTGGCTCGCCGACCGGCCGCACGAGGGGGAGTACCGCGAATGCGTGGAGGGGCTGCTTGATGTGCGCGATTGCATCCAGCTCGTCTCTCGCCACGACACCGACCTGCTGTTGGGCGACTTCCAGCCGCGCGTGGCGGAGATGATGGGCCTCGCCGACCCGACGTTGGAGCCAGACGTCCGCGAGGCGCAGAGCATCGAGATGCTGCAGACGCGCCTGGCGCATTTCGGCAGGCACATCGCGTTCGCGCTCGATTCCACGATGTCGCACGCCAAGCACACGGTCACGCATTCGCACAAGCGTTTCGCGTTCTTCCAAGGCAAGCGCGCCAAGCCGAAGTTCAAGATCCTGCTGCCCGACACCGCCGAGCTCGAGGGCGAAGTGGTGCTCGCGCCGGGCGTGAAGCCAGCGGAATCCCGCAATCTGGAACTGCGCGTGGCCGTCGCTGCTGCGGAGAACGGTTTGCAGATCGGACCATCCACGCTGCTGCAGCTGCGGCAATGCCCGGTGAGCGCTCGCGATTGGGACGACGAGGCGCGCGGGCTGTTCCTGCGGCTGCTTGCGAGCGGCGACCGGCTGCCGGACCTGTGGGAAAGCCTTGATTACGTGGGCGTGCCCGGCAGGTGGATGCCGGAGTGGCTGGGCGTGCGCAACAGGCCGAGCGCGTCAGCGATACATCGTTATACCATCGACCGGCACATGGTCGAGACCACATCGCGCATCCCCACGGTTTCGCCACAAGGGGAGGAGTATGACGAGCGGCACCGTTCCACGCTGTTGCTGGCCGCGATTTTGCACGACATCGGCAAGCGTCCGGGTGTGACCGACCACGCCGCCGAGGGTGTCAAGCACGCCGGCGCGGTGCTGGAGCGCTGGGGGTATGACGAGGACGTGCGGCGCATGGCGCTCGTGCTGATCCGGGAGCATCTGACGCTGTCGCGGTATGCGATGAAGCGCAGCCCCGACGATGAAGCGGCGGCGAACGAGCTCGCCGATGCCGTGGGGCGCGATGCGGTGATGCTCGACATGCTGTTTGACCTGACGCGGGCGGATTCCTCGTCGCTCGGTGCCACGAGCGGCGAGCTCATCTCGAAGCAGCAGGGCTGGAGCGAGTGGCGCGCCAAGCTCGTGGGCGCGATGTACCGCGCCGCCCGCGCGCATTGCCGCGGCTGAGCGGCGCGGCGGCGTTGGCGGCGTTGGCGGCGGACATGGGCTGTCTGACTGGCTTCCGAATTGCCGTGCCGATTTGGCCTGTTCCGCAGGCTTAATTGATACTTGAGCAGGGCCGAATCGGCGCGGTGAGTCTTGCGGGTGGGGCGGCGGAATTTTCGGTATCATGATTTCGAGTTGTTTCTGCGGAGTGATGGTTGCGCGGAGAGTCCATTGAGACGGAGCTGCCGAAAGGAAGGATCATGGCTGATTCGGATTCCTCTACTTCGTGGTCTGCGGGCGAATCAGATGCGAGCAGATCAGATGCGGGCGAGCCGGACGCGGGTGCATCGGGCGCGGCAGGCGCAACAGATGAATGGGGCGTGCCGATTGATCCTGATGTGAACGTCGCGCCTGGCGACGGTTCGCAATCCGCGTACAACGTGGCCTATGGCCAGCATTCGCAGTCGATTTACCGTTGGCGGACCGCGAAATCCGCTTCACAATCGAGCATCTCGCGATCTGACACTCCGCAAGCGAGCACGCAGCCTGAGGCATCTCATATGCCGGCAGCCCCGAGCGAAACGGCCTGGAATCAGTCTGCGCCGGCGCAATCGGCATGGAACCAGCCCGCGCAGTCCGGATTCGCGCCGTTCGATGCGCACGCGGCAAGCACGGCGCCGTTTGGTGCATCGGCGTGCGCATCGCAACCGTTTGAGCCGGCGCAGCCCGGCGCTATGCAGCCTGGTGCTATGCAGCCCAGCCCAGTGCGGCGCAATTCAATGCAGCAGGGCCCGATGCAACCCGGAGCGTCGCCTTTCGGCGCCGGTACGCAAACCCCTGGTTCGGCACCGTTCGGCGCAGGGCAATCACCGCAGTCAGAATCCGCACCGTTCCAGCCTGCAGCGCAGCAATCGGTACCGTTCCAATCGGCGCAACCTCAGCCGACCTATTCGCAGGCTGCACCACCTCGGGCCGTGCCGCCGCAGTCCTTTCCGCGGGCTGCGCAGCCGCAGCCCGTGCAGCCGCAAACCATGCAGCCGCAAACCATGCCGCCGCGGTCGCCATTCCCGCAAGCCGCGCCGATGGGATTCCCGCAGGGCGGGGATGCGCCGACCGGGCACCCGTGGGGCGAGCATGAGCTGCCTGCACGGGTGCGGGCCGAGTACCAGCAGTACGCCGAACCAAGCGTCATGCAGCCGCGTGGCACACAGCACTCGCAGCGATTCGCCCAGCGGCTCGATGGGCTGGCGGGCGATCAGACCTCGGGCGGCCAGACCGCTGGCGATCAGACTGCTTGCGATCAGACGGATGCCGCGCAATCTGGCTCTTGGCAGCCCAGCGGTCCACAGCCCAGTGCTCCGCAACTGGGCAGTCAGCAATCAGGTTTCCAGCAATCGGGTTTCCAGCAATCGGGTCCCCAACAATCGGGTTTCCAGAAACTAGATCTCCAGCAGTCACCCCTGCCGCAACAATCATTCATTCAGCAGCCCTACGGCTTCCCCGCACCGGGCTTCAGGCAACAGCAGCCGCCGCGCAGCCCCAGCAGCTCCCGCCCCGGCCCGCGCAGCAGCCGGACGATGACGAGAATCGATCGAAGAAATCCAAGAAGGTGGCGGGCTTGCTGGGCATGCTCCTGCCGTGGTTCGGCGCGCACAATTTCTATCTGGGGTTCACCGCCAAGGCGGTGCTGCAGATGCTCCTGTGCCTGCTCACGTTCGGGTTCGCCGGCATCTGGGGATTCGCCGAGGGCTTCATCATCATCTGCTCGGCAACCGGCAGCAAGTGGCATCGCGACGCTCTCGGTCGCGAACTGCGCGATTAGCGGTGGGCCTACATGTCTGCAGCCCTACCGCCGCCTCCGCCAGGGCAAGCGCTGCCTTCTCACGGAATCGGCGATGGCGCGAAGGAACGTGCGCAGCGGCATCGCCGCGGCGGTTTTCTTGGCGCCGGGGCGCGAATGCGCGAGGCCGTTAAGGATCAGCGGCAGGTTCTTTTGCATCGACGCGGCGATGTCGGTCGTCGTGGAGCCCGCTTGCCCGATGGCAGCGAACAGGTCGTCGGTGAATTCCTGACGGTCCGCGAGCGAGACGCCGTCCAGCCACTGGTGGAACGCGGCGGCGCAGTAGTCGCTTTCCGGGTCGGGCGCGGCGGCGAGGTCGAGTTTGCCGCACGAAAGCTGCCACGAGAGGAGCTCGTGCTGGAACAGCCCCTCCGCCGAACTGCGCACGACGAGCGGCGGAATCGCGGGTTCGAAGAGCCGCCCGAAAACGCTGAACGACGGGATGATGCGCGTGACCCTGGTGGTCCACGCCGGCGAGGGCGCGCCCGGAATGACTTCCGGCGCGATGCCGGGGCCGTCGAGCAGATAGATGGCGTCGATGTGCGCAAGCTGCTCGTCAGCGAGCCCAACCGTTGCGTAGTGCGCCAGATTCGCGCCTTTCGAATGACCGCCCACCAGCAGATGCGCGCCGCGCGCCTGGGCGCTGGCAAGGGCATCGAGCAGATATGCCCGCGCCCTTTTCTGCGCTTCGGTTTGCTGGAACGAAAGCTCGAAGTCCTCCTTCCAGCCCACGATCGTCGCGTCAGTGCCGCGGAAGGCGACGAAGCCCCTGCCATCCGGCAGGCGGTACTCCGTGGCGGAGAATTGCGTGCCGTCGGTGGCGGGGTCGGTGCTGACGTAGTGGCACGCGTGCACGCTGCCGAAGCGCTCCGTGTGCGCGACGTGCATGAAGAAGTCCGGGCCCTCCTGGATGAGCCCCTTGTAGGCAATGGCGTCGCCGGCGCGGTCGGCGCATGCGGCGAGGCTGACGCCGGAGGCGGCGGTGACGCTGCCCGCATCTTCACTGCCATCCCCAACGGCGGAGAGGTCGAAATAGCACAGCTTGCACAGCACGAGCGCATCGATCTGCGAGAACGGCGAGACGCTGAACGGAATGTCGCCTCGCCATCCCAGATAGCTTTCGATGTTCGTCCCGTAATCCATGGCACGCTCCTCGCTCGGGTGCCTTCATCGTAGCAATGCGTGGCGGCGAGGACTGGGCGGTTGTGATTGTGGCGTGCGATCGTGGCGTGCGAATGTGTGCGGATCCATGCGGATTGCCGCAGTGCCTAGGCGGGCCGGTGGGGCGGGACCGGTAGGGGATGCGATGACATTGTGTGGAGTTGTGCACAGCTAGGTGCGGGCGTTGTGCGCTTGGATGTGTGTTTGATGTGCGTTAGCGGTCGTTGTGGTTGTGGATAAGTGACGCTATTGTGCGGGAATGCTCAAGCCGCGGCGGGATGAAGATTTTCACAATGCGGCGATTTGCAACGGTTTCATCGAGCGATGTGCGCAAATGTAAATTACTGGGTAGTAATGTGCGCAAAATGATTGTTAATTCGCGTATCGCCTGTGCTTTTGTGCTTTGTGAACGGCAGGTGAACAGGGTGAACGGGCGGATTCGAGGGCGTAATCCGCGGTGATACGTGACTACCACGATTTTCCACCATGCAATTCCACAAACGAGTTGTCCTCGCACGTCCACAAGTTATCCACCTGGTTTTCCACATGATGTGGATAAAAAACATCGGTTTTCCACACCCTGTGGGTGGAAATGTGGATAACTCAATACTTTGTCCACTGTAAAGATTCGCGCGTGTCGTGGTTGGAATGTGGGGAATGTTACAAAAGAACATTCCTGTTCGTGACCTACCTCACAAATGCACAATCCACCGGCGGCGAGGAACCCGTCATGCAAGGCGGACCCGTTGGGGATGGTCAAACGTCCGTCTTCGGCGCGCAATTCGTGGGGCGCCGATTGCGGACGTTACGACCCCATTTTTCGGCGGTCTACGCTCCGTAATCGGCGCCTTCTGAATCCGGCGCCGGTTGCGGACGTTAGGGGGCGAGTTTTGGCCGTCAAAACGTCCGTCATCGGCGCCGGATTATTGGCGTGCCGGTCGCGGCAGTTTGGACCCCATTTTTGGCCGGTCTAACGTCCGTCTTCGGCGCCTTCTAAATCCTGCGCCGATTGCGGATGCTGGCGTCTTACACGACCTGCTGAGCTTCGATCCGTCCACAGTGGGTGGCGTGACGTGTTTGGTCCCGGAGTGATAGGCTAGGAAATCGGAAGTCAGAGTGAATGGAAGAACGACAAATATGTTGAATCATCGGGATTCGAACTGGATGGAATATGTGAAAGCACTGCATGACGATGTACGGTCGGCGAATGCCGGGCGGGCTGCCGGGCGAAGGGCTGCCAAGGGAAGGGCTGCCAAGGGAATACGCGCTGGGAAAGGGCGCCTGCGCACAGCGGTTTCCGCCCTACTCGCTGTTTGCCTGTGCATGGCAGCTGCTTTGGCGGGCTCCGTGACCGATGTGCGTCCAGCTCATGCGGACGGTCTGGCAGATTCTGCTGCGACGGCATCCGTGCAAGCCGATTCTGCCGATTCCCCCGACATCTCCGATTCCTCCGATTCCTCCGATTCCTCTGACTCCTCAGCCCTCTCTTCCTCTTCCTCATCTTCTACAAGCTCGGCGGGTTCCTCCTCTCTCCCCGCGCCGTCCATCGTTCCGT
This sequence comes from Bifidobacteriaceae bacterium, assembly GCA_029227215.1. Classification (GTDB taxonomy): domain Bacteria; phylum Actinomycetota; class Actinomycetes; order Actinomycetales; family Bifidobacteriaceae; genus Pseudoscardovia. The sequence continues at coordinate 32,351 of JAQXZM010000115.1, forward strand.
TCTATCAGCACGGCTGCGGATATCCTCCGGTGGCGCGAGGCGTCGCGTTGTCTTCCGATGGCTCTCGCATCGCTGAGGCGGATGCCTCGCAGATATGCGTTCTTGACACGGCTTCCTTCGGATTGCGCGCCACCGTGCCGCTCCTGGCGCACAACGACGTACCTTCCCGCGGCAATCCGGTGTTCTCGACAGATGGACGGTTCCTATATGTCCCGGTGTCATCCGGCATTCAGCAGGTCAATCTGAATAACGGCCATTCACGTCTGTTGTCGAATTCCGGGGCCTTTGCCCTCACTGCGCATGATGGCATGGTGACTTCGCTCGATCCCGTGGGGAAGTCGACGAACGATGCGGCCGCCGACTCAATGCCAAGCGCGTCGAGCGCGCAGGATTGCGGGTGGCAGGTGACCGTCACAAGCACAAGCGACGGAAGCGTTGCTTCCCAAACCGCGGTGACGCTGCCGACCTCCTATTGCCAGGCGCGTTCGCTGGCAATCTCTCGTGATGAGAAGACGTGGTTCGTGGCGATGCGTGATGCTGCTGGCGCGCAGACAAATGCCGATGATTCCCAAGCATGGCATCTGATTGCCGTCGACATTGCCTCCGGTGATGCATCCGAGACGGCGACGCCTGAGCTGAGCGGAATGTCATCGCGGGGCTGTGGCGGCGCTGCCGATGATGCGGCCGACCGGCATCTTGGCGGCTTCGACGATAGTGAAAACGACGATGCCCTGGCCCTCCAGCACATCGTGGCGGCGCAAGGCTGCCCGGGGTTTGCCGTGGCGAGTCCGGTCAACAATTCTGGTGTTCCGCATATGTCGCGCTTTGCTTTTGCCGACGTGAGCGGCAAGGCATGGACGGTCGACGCGACCACTCGTTCGGCGACGGCTCTTGACGCGCAGCTGTCGATGCCGTCGGCTCAAACGGTGCAGTCTGTGCAGTCGGCGGCATCGGTGGCAGGGGCGGATTCCTATGATTTTCTCGATGGTCTGAGAGAACAGCTGCAGGTTCCCGCCCTTACGCTCTCCGCGGATGGGTCGACGCTCGCCGTGATGGGGCCTGCCGGTTGGTCGGTGTGGAATGCGGAGACGGGGCGGCGTCTGTCGGAGCTTTCCATCAAGAACCGGGATGCCTCCTGGGTGATGTCGGACGATGGGCGCCTCGTGTATTTCGCGCCCCAGCCAGGCAATTCCAAGAATTCCGCTTCGATGGCGACGTCGGGGTCGGCGTCGCAATGGGGCAGCACATGGACGGCAGTCGGGGGCGTGGAAATATTCGACGCGATGACGGGGCGCTATTCCACTCATGATTACGATGCGACGGATGTGTTTTCGTATGTGCGTGACTACGATGGCAGCCACCTTGGGGCGCGTCCCGTGCAGATGCTGCTCGGCCCCAATGGTTTCGTGTTCAAAGTCACCGAGATCGCGACCTCGCTGAGCCTGTCGCGCAATGTGATGGTGATTCCTGCGCCTGCGCCGCAAACGGTGGAGATCCAGTTGCGCAATGATGCCGTGGCTCGCGGCAGATCACCAGCGATGTGGCGGCGTGTCGCTCTTTCATCCATCTGTGCGGCCGCCATTGTGGTGCTTCTCATCGGGCTTCCAGCACTCGTGGTGCGGGGTGTGGCAAAGCGCCGTCAACGGTGAGAGTGATTGACGAAGCGTTTACGGCGATGCAGCAATAGTGCGGTTGCCTCTGACGAGTGGCCGAAAGGCTTGCGATTTAGCGGCTTTCAGTATGGCGGTACGCCCAATGTGCGGTTGCTGATGTAGCCGAACGCTGGTAGCTTGGGAGTGTCAGCGAAGTCATTGTGAAGGGAAAAGCTATGGGATGTAAGCATGGTTTTGGCTGGGCGGAACATGAGGGATTGCTGCGCAATGCGGGGCGGTTTCTGAGCACATCGCTCGCCGCCATGCTTGCAGCCTGCCTGTGTGTGACGATGTGCCTGGCGGGTGCCTTTGCGGGTGTCCGCCCGGCATTTGCCGACGGGGCAAGCGCAACATCGGATCGGAATCTGGAAGTGTTGCTTGACGCGCCGTGCTTCAACAATGACATGGCATTGTCGGCGGCCATGTCGCCGGATGGCGTCACCATCTATTTGTTCGCAACGGACGGGACGATTTGCAAGGTCAACGCTGATGATTTGACTGTGGAACAGACCGCCCAGGCGCAGGTGCCGACATCGAGTTGGTACAATCTCGAACAATCGGCCGTCTCTCCCGATGGGGCATATATCGCTGTGCGTATCGGCTACAGCATCTTGCTCGTGAACACTGCCGATCTGAGTTCACGCATCATCGATGCATCGGGACGATACGTCTTCATTGATCAGGGCAAGATGCTGATGACGATCGATGGGAAAACCGATCCGCAAGCGCACGGAGGCACGGTGAGCATCGATGTGTGGAACACGTCCGATGGGAGCCAGGTGTCGAGCACTCCTGTGACCGGACTCCCTGGCTTCCCCTGGGTGCAATGCATTTCTCCCGATGAGAAGACGATTTACGCATATGTCGATGGCGAGACGGCGTCGCAGCGGCATGTCTATGCGATTGATGCGGCAACAGGCGCTGCGACGGACATGAACATTACGGAAGCCGGGGGAGACCCGGGGGTCGTGCAGGGTGCGTTGGTCTATGCCGCGAGTGTGAGGCATCTGCCCACCTATGTGGTGGAATCATGGCCGGCGGATGCGCAGTCTGGTGCTGCTGCGACTGGCTCCGCGGCCGATGGCGCAACGGATGCGGCGAATGCTTCGACTGCCGCGAGCGCGACGCAGGGCGCCACTGCGACGGGCGATGTGTGGGCAATCGATACGAACGCGCGAACCGTGCAGAAAGTGCGCAGTTATGAGACCGATGCTGCAAATCCTGGCGACATGGTGGTGATGTCGGCGGACTCCTCTCTGTGCCTGCTGGCGGAGAAGGACGGCCGCAAGTTCGTCTCCACGTCGGACTGGAAGACGACGGGCTCGGTGCCGGGCAAGGATCCGATATTCGTCGATTTGTCGGATGATGGGAAGCTGGCGTATTCAGCCTCTGCCATTTCATCGCAAAATGTGCAGGCCAATGATTCGACGGACGACGCGAAAAATCAGGGGACCACAATGACCATGACCACGACGGACACGGCCACCGGCGAATCGGTGTCCCAATCCGTGGATGCGTCGGCTTGGGAAGATAACCGGCATTACGTCGAGGGCGATTTCTCCCCACAGGTCATGTGGGCTCATCTGTCCGCGGACGGCACATGGTGCTACGCGATGTATTTTTCCAGGATTCCTGCAAATGACGGGCAGACCGGTGCCTCCGGCCTGCTGAAGATTCCGGTGCTGGATGCCGCGGGGCTGCAGGCCGCGTTGCAGAGCGAACACGAGTCGGCGGCGGATGGCGGCGGGGATGCAGCTACTGCGGTGACGGATCCGCGTCAGGATGCGGCGCGGCGGCGCGGCGTGATTGCCGGCGTTGCGGCGATTGCGGTTGTTGCGCTGGCCGTGGTGGTGGCTGTGGTTGCGACGAAGCGCCGCAGGGCCAAGGCTGGCGTAGCAGCCGGTGGCGAGGCGACTGTGCCTGCTGACGGGGTGGCAGGCAGGGCAGTGTCCGACGCGGCGGTGGCCGAGCCGGCAGCCGTGCCGGCAGCTGCTCCAGACGGCGCGGTTGCGCCCTCGGAATCTGAATCTCGCCAAGTGGATACGGACCAAGGTCCGTCGAAGGAATCTCTCTGATTCCGTAGCTGCGGACCTTGGGAATCCCCATTGGGGGCTCCCGCCTACGTTCCGTCTTCGGCGACCGGATTATTGGGGCGCCGAAGGCGGACGTTAGAGGGCGGATTTTGGTCGGTCTATCGTCCGCAATCGGCGCCGGATTGTTGGGGTGCCGGTTGCGGCAGTTTGGACCCCATTTTCCGGCGGTTTAACCTCCGTCTTCGGCGCCTCTTGGATCCGGCGCCGGTTGGGGAAGATGGAGGACCGTTTGGGGCTGGTTTATCGTCCGCAATCGGCGCGTGATTTGTGGGGCGCCGATGGCGGACGTTAGGGAGTGGATTTTGGCCGGTTTAGCCTCCGTCTTCGGCACCGGATTAGGGGCGCGCCGAAGACGGACGTTAGAGGGCGGATTTTGGCCGGTCTATCGTCCGTCTTCGGCGCCTCTTGGATCGGGTGGGGAAGGGTGGGCGGAGATGGTCAGCTGGGC
>JAQXZM010000116.1 GCA_029227215.1 Bifidobacteriaceae bacterium
AACAGGTAGAACTCGATCTCCGGGTGCGTATAGAAGGTGAAGCCCTTCTCCTTCGCCTTGCCGAGCATGCGCTTCAGCACATAGCGCGGGTCGCCCAGCGACGGAGCGCCCTCGGGCGTGAGCACGTCGCAGAACATGCGCGCAGTGCCCTGCGGGCCGCCGCGCCATGGCAGGATCTGGAACGTGGCGGGGTCGGGCTTGGCGATCATGTCGTCCTCCGACACGCGCGTGAGGCCTTCCACCGCCGAGCCATCGAAGCCCAATCCTTCTTCGAAGGCCGATTCGAGCTCCGCGGGCGCGATGGCGACGGACTTCAGCTGTCCGAGCACGTCGGTGAACCACAGACGGATGAAGTGGACGTCGCGCTCCTCGACGGTGCGCATGACGAACTCTTGCTGTTTATTCATATCGCCTATATTCCTCTGCTAATGTTGCGGGCGCTTTAACACGCGGTGCAGACGCCTTCACAATTGCACGTTACGGCGCTTACGCGCGGGCGACCTCGAGGGCCTGTGGCAGCGTGAACGCCTTGGCATACAGCGACTTGCCCAGGATGGCGGCGTCCACGTTGCCACCGATGGCGGCGATGTTGCGGATGTCGTCGAGGCTCGAGATGCCGCCCGACGCGGTCACCTTGGCGGTGGTGCGCTCGGCGACTTCGCGCAGCAGGTCGCAGTTGGGGCCGCTCATCATGCCGTCGCGGGCCACGTCGGTCACCACGTACCGGGAGCACCCGGCCTTGTTGAGCATGTCGATTGTCTCGAACAGGTCGCCGCCTTCCTTCGTCCACCCGCGGGCGGCGAGCGTGTGGCCGCGCACGTCCAGGCCCACGGCGACGCGGTCGCCCCACTTGGCGATCACCTGCGCCGTCCATTCGGGGTTCTCGAGGGCGGCGGTGCCGATGTTGACGCGGGCGGCGCCAGCGTCGAGCGCGGCGTTGAGGGAATCGTCGTCACGGATGCCGCCGGACAGCTCGATCTTCACCTGGTCGCCGAGCTTCGCCACGATGGCGCCCAGCTGGTCGCGGTTGTTGCCGGTGCCGAACGCGGCGTCAAGGTCCACGAGGTGGATCCATTCGGCGCCTTCGTCCACCCACGTCTGGGCGGCCTCGAGCGGGCTGCCGTAGTCGGTCTCGGAGCCGGATTCGCCTTGGCGCAGGCGCACCGCCTTGCCATAGCGCACGTCCACAGCGGGAAGCAACGTGATCATGTCTGTCCTTTCGATTCTTTGATTATTCGCTTTTCAACTGTTCGGTCAACCGATTATTGCTTGATCGACCACCAAGAATCACGCGGCCTGGAACGAGCCGATCCAGTTGCGCAGCAGCGTGGCGCCCGCCTGGGCGGATTTCTCGGGGTGGAACTGGGTGATCGCCAGCGGGCCGCGTTCGACGGCGGCGGCGAAACGGGACTGCCCGTACTCGCACCACGCCACCTTGAAGTCATCGCCTGGTTCGAACAGCCCTGTCACCCGGCCTTCGGGAGCGGGGTCGCTCACGCAATACGAGTGCACGAAGTAGAAGCGTTCGTGTTCCACGCCCTTCATGAGCGTGGAGCCGGGGGCAGCATCGACCGTGTTCCAGCCCATCTGGGGCACCACGGGCGCCTGGAGCTCGCGCACCGAGCCGCCGAGCACGCCCAGGCCCTCGGTGGGCACTCCCCCTTCGTAGCCCATGTCGAACATGACCTGCAGGCCCACGCATACGCCGAGCACCGGCTTGCGGGCGCGCAGGCGGTCGTAGATCATGGCGTCGCCGCCGGCGCGGCGCAGACCCTCCACGCACGCGGCGAACGCACCCACGCCAGGCACCACGACGCCATCCGCCGCCATCGCCTTGTCGACGTCCGACGTGAGCTCCACGTCGGCGCCGAGGTTCGCGACGGCGCGCACCATGGAACGCACATTGCCGAAGCCGTAATCAAACACAACGATCGAGGTCATGATCCTCCTTCAGGTATCGAGCCGGCGACGCGCGCCCGCATCTGCTGTCACTCTAGACTCTAGCGGTTTCGGGACTCTTGCGGCTGCCATTCTTGTGATTGCCGCTGTTGTGATTGCCACTGTTACGTTGCCACTGTACCGACCGGATATGTCCGATGGTCGCATTGCCTGGCTGTGGCGTGGCTCGCCGCGCCCAGCAACGATCATCGCGGGTTATTGGGATCGGTGCCGCCGTCGAGTCCAGTGCTGTCAGTGCCGCCAGTGCCGGGCTCGCCATTGGCATCATCAATGCCGTTACCAGTGTCACTGCCGGTGTCATCCTCACGGAACTTGCGACGCAGGCCGAAGCCGAAACGACGGTGGTGACGGCGGTTCGCCCGGTCCGCGAGATCCTGGAGCACGCCGAAGGCCTTCGCCTTGCTCACCTTCGCCGTGTCGATGACGGTGCGGTTGCCATCGTGGAGGATGTCGTCGATGCTCGCTTCGCCGACGATGACGTCCTCGACGAACGCGGGCGCATTCATGAACACGATGGGCGGCGGGAAGGACTCCCCTTGGCTGGCGTTCACCCACTGGTGGGCTTCGATGTGGTTGGCGCGGTCGACGAGGAGGATGACGCTCATGCCGTTGACGAGCTTGGTGAGCGCCTGCGCTGCGTCCTCGGGGTGATGACCGTCAAGGTCCTTGAGCACGGCGATGGCGCCGTTCCTGTCGGCGATGCAATAGGCGTCGATGCCGGCGATCGCGGCAAACGCCGCAAGCACGTCCGCGTCGCGCACCTGGGTGAGCAGCATCGCGCAGTTCGCCTTCTCGCCCAGCATTTGTGCGAGCTCCGACTCCATGTCGGTCACGTCGGCGATGTCGGCGTCGAAATCATCGGTGAAGCCATCGGAATCCGGGGAATCGATGGACGTACCGCCGGTGGCGCCAAGGTCGGCGACGTCGGCACTCCCTGCTTCGGAGGCCCGCTGTGATTCTTCCTGTGATTCTTCCTGTGACTCTTCTCGCGATTCTTCTTCGTTGCGTTCCAATGCCGCGTTCATCTGGGCGATCGTCGGATCGTCGAGGTCGGCGAATTCCTGTTCGAAGTTCGCGAAAGCGGCATCCACGTCGGCATCCGACAGATCGTCGGGATTGACACCGCTCATGGCATTGCCAGAATCGGCACTGTTGGGATCGGCATCGTTGGAGCCATCGCCACCGAAACCAGCACCGTCAAATCCATCGCCGTGAAAATCGTCGCGGTTATCGTCGCGACCGGTGTCATCGCTCATAGCGTGCCCTTGGTGCTGGGGATGATGCCGGCGATGCGCGGGTCCGGCGCGACGGCGTAGCGCAGCGCACGGGCGAGCGCCTTGAACTCGGCTTCGGCGATGTGGTGCGGGTCGCGCCCGGCGAGCACCTGCATGTGCATGCAGATGCCGGCATGGAGCGCGATGGATTCCATCACATGGCGCACGAGGGAGCCGGTGAAGTGGCCGCCGATCATGCAGAATTCGAAGCCTTCGGGTTCGCCGGAGCACACGCAGTACGGGCGTCCGGAGATATCGATGACGCAGCGCGCGAGCGCCTCGTCGAGCGGCACGGTGGCGTCTGCGAAGCGCGTGATGCCGGCCTTGTCGCCGAGCGCCTGCTTGAGTGCCTCGCCGAACACGATGGCGGTGTCTTCCACGGTGTGGTGCACGTCGATGTCGGTGTCGCCGCGGGCGGAGACGGTGAGGTCGATGAGGGAATGCTTGCCCAGCGCCGTGAGCATGTGGTTGTAGAACGGCACGGTCGTCTCGATGTCGGTCTTGCCGGTGCCGTCGAGGTTGAGGCTCAGTTCGATGCTGGATTCGCTGGTGGTTCGGGTGATGGTCGCGGTGCGTGCCATATGCGAATGCTTCTTTCTGCTGATAGGACCGCCACGCACGGATGCGCGTGGCGGTCTTGATTGCTGCAGGGTGCGGTTGCTACGGGCTGCGCGGCTGCTGCGACCCGCAACGCCGTAGCGCCTTCTACTGCTGCGCCTTCTCCTGCTGCTCGGCGAGGCGCAGGACGTCGACGAAGGCCTTCTTGAACTCGGCCATCTCCTCGTCGGTGCCCATGCACACGCGCAGCCAGCCGTCCGGACCCACGTCGCGGATGAGCACGCCGCGGTCGAGCAGGCGGTTGAAGATGAAGTCGCGGTCGTCGAACACGCCGAAGAACACGAAGTTCGAATCGGTGTCGGCGACGGTGAGGTTCGTGCCCTTGTAGGTCTGGGCGCGCAGCCATGCGACGAGGTCGTCGCGCGTGCGGCGCAGGTGGCCCACCTGGGCGAGCTGCTCGTCGGTGTGGTCGAGCGCCGCGAGGGCGACGGCCTGGGTGACGGCGCTCAGGTGGTACGGCATGCGCACGATGCGCAGCGCGTCGATGACGCCGGTCTGCGCGGCGATGTAGCCCACGCGGGCGCCGGCATAGGCGAACGCCTTCGACATCGTGCGGCTCACCGCGAGGTTCGGGTGCTCGTTGATGAGCGTGGTGGCGCTCGGCTTGCCCGGGCGGCGGAACTCGATGTAGGCCTCGTCCACGACGAGCAGCGGGTGGGCGCCCTTCGGCGCGCCTTCCACGTCCGCCTTTTCGCAGGCGGCGAGCAGCGCTTCCACATCTTCGATGGACGCCGGCGTGCCGGTCGGGTTGTTCGGGCTCGTGATGAGCACGATGGACGGCTTGACATCGGCGATCGCCTTGACTGCTGCCTCCACGTCGAGTGTGAAGTCAGGCTTGCGCGGCACCGTCTTCCATGCGGTGAACGTGTCGCGTGCGTACTCGGGGTACATCGAGTACGTGGGGGCGAAG
>JAQXZM010000117.1 GCA_029227215.1 Bifidobacteriaceae bacterium
CACGTGCACCTGGCGGTTGTAGTCGGTGTGGCCCCACGGGTTCTCCTTGAGCAGCCAGTAGTCCGGCGTCTCGATCTGCTTGCCGTTCTCATCGAACTTCTGCTTGAAGATGCCGTACTGGTACTGGATGCCGTAGCCGAATGCCGGCACGCCGAGGGAAGCGAGGGAGTCGATGAAGCAGGCGGCGAGACGGCCCAGGCCGCCATTGCCGAGGCCCGGCTCGTATTCGGCGTCGATGACGTCCTTGGGGTCATAGCCCAGTTCCTTGACCGCAGCGTCGAACTGCTCGGTCAGGCCGGCGTTGAGCAGAGCGTTCTGAAGCTGGCGACCCATGAGGAACTCAGCGCTGAGGTAGCCGACGGCCTTGGTGTTGCCGTTGACCATGTCCTGCTTGGTGGTTTCCCAGGAATCCACGAGGTGCTTGCGCACTGCGGTTGCGGCGGCGACGTACACGTCGTCGACGGTGGCTTCCTTCGGGGTGACGCCCTGAGTGTACTTGAGCTCGGTGCGGATCTCGTTTGCGAAGTCCGCGGCGGAGATGGGGTTGTGGGGTGCAGTAGTTGCTGCCATACAGGCCCTCTTTCTTGAATATTGATGTCATGCATTCCTTCGCCGCTCGCATGAACGCATGTCTAAGCACGCGTGTCGCAACGTGCGCGCGCTGCACACCTCGGCGGCGCGGCGCAGGTCTACGCGAATAGCGAAGGCGGAAATTGCACGCGTCCCATACTAATGCAAGGTCTGTTCAGAAAAGCCGAACAACGGCAGATTTTCGGCGTTTTCTTGATGATTCGTCCAAGAATTTCCCTGCGATTGGCATGGCGGGTTGTGAAGATTCCGCAATGCGGTGAGGGCGGCTTTCGGTGGCATTGGTGTGATGCAACGTTTTTGCAATGCATGCGAGGCCGGAACGGAGGTTGTGCGCGTGTGGGCGCACGGTGTGAGAGTCGGGTGGTGCGGGGACCGGCGGTGCAGGGGCCGTCGGTGCAGGTGAGGGATCGGGGGAGACTGACTTGTTGGCGTGGCACAATCGGCGGTATGGCAGTGATTCACGACAAGGATCGTTTGGAAGGTGCTACGTCCCTGCAGGCATGGAAGGATGCGGCTGCCGAGCAGCTCGAAGGCATGCAGCAGGTGGACATCGCAGGTTCTGTGGACTCGAAGAATCCCGAGGAGGCCGCCGAAATCTCCGCCGGGATTCGTCTGCGGGTGGCGCCGGTGCTGAGCCGCCGTGCGATGGCGATGGCGGTGCGCTATTCGTTGTATTTGCTGGAGAAGCGTGCGCCCGGTCCGGGGGTGGAGGTGAGGGTCGCGCCGTACGCCGCGGTGAAGGTGCTGGAGGGGCCTGCATCGGATCCGCATAATCTCACGCCGCCGGACGTGATCGAGCTTGAACCCGCGGTGTGGCTGCGTTTGGCATGCGGCATCACCCGTTGGCAGGAAGAGAAAGATGCAGGGCATATCACTGCGGTTGGGCCGCGCGACGATTTGCACAGATTCCTGCCGCTTGTGTAGCGGTTTCCTGTATGGTTTCCCGTGCGGTTGTCCCGCGTCCCTGGTGGTGTTCCCTGCCGCTGCGCGCTGTGTTGCATTGCATGGTGTTACATTGCATCGCATGGTGCGCAGCAGCCCATCCCGTGCGATGATGGAGGGATGAAAGGACATGTTGGCGGGCGATGCGGCTGGCCGAACGGCGTGCAGGGCGGCGGAGGCGCGGCCGGGAACGAAGCCGTGGACGGGGATGCAAACGCAGTCCCGGATGCCGGGGCGGCTCCGGTCTATCCGTACGAGGCGAGGTGGCAGCCCTCGGCTGTGGCCGGCGCTGCGCAGGTGGCGGGCGCGACGCTTGGGTTGTGCGCGGCGGCCGTGGTTCTTCCCGTTGTCGCAGGTGTAATCCTGCTGGTGATTGCGCGTGGGAAGCCTCTGTCGTGGCTTGACGCCGTGGCGTTCGTGCTCGTGGGCGTCGTGCCCGTCGCTGAGGTGGGGGCATTCATTGCGATGGCGAGTCGCGGGAACGCAAAGCGCTTGCGCGGTGGTCCGCAGGATTTGCAAGGGGCGGCGGAAAGAACGCCATTGAATCGTGGCAACCTGTCGGGGCTCCTTCCTTCCGATACGCAGGATGCCGGCACAGGGGCTTCGTGCAATGGAGCCAAAGGGGATGCGCGGTACATCGTTCCTTCTGCAAATGACCTCAGGAAGCGTATTGCTGAAGGCGGCGGCATAGCCTTTCCGCTGTTGGAAGAATTCCCCGCCGCGGCCGGCTCGGGCAATCGCCAGCGTCCGGTGAGAGCGGCCTGGAGGATTCCGGCGGCGTCCGAACTGCATGCAAGCCCTGGCGTCATCACTGCTTCCCTGAGTCTCCCCGTCGTGAAAACGGTGCGACGCTACGATGGGTATTCCGCAGTGGGCGCCGTCATGCATTTCTTCGAATTGGAGTTTCGCGAAACCAATGGCACGCGACGGAAGATCTGGACGGATGCGACGCCATCGTGGTTTTCCCCAGGGCAGCATGTCACCGTCTACCATTACGCGACGGTGCGTTTCCAAGCGCCTCCCGTCATCCGCATTCATGATGTGGCCGACGCGCGCCATCCGCAATCCGTGGTGAATCACGAGACGGTTTTGTTCTCCCTTGCCATGTTCGATCATGCCGTGTGCGGCGAGACTTGCGGGAAGGGAACCTTCGGGGATTGGGCGTGCGCGCAGTCGTGGGGCGTACATTGGCGCGGGAGGGTGTGCGCGGTCGGATATTCGGAAGATCGCAGAATCCAGGGCACCGGAATTCGTGACGCTGACGGAGCGCACGCCGGCGATGCACGAGAAAAGGAAGCCCGTGGGGCAAGCCGGTTCCTTCCAACCCGCGTATCGGATTTCGTGATTGGCCGGGAGAGAATCCCCTTTCAGCAGATGGAGGATCCGGTAGGCACCGTATTGCACAGGCATTGGGGAATCGTGGAAGACGCCGTCGTCATCCCGCTGTTCAACCGGCGTTATTGGTGTGGATACGGCTACATGGCGCTGGTGAGTTTCTCCCACCTGGGGATGCAGAAATGCGCGTGGGCGTTTTGCGATCCTGAGCGCGGCGATTCATATCTGGGGGACGATACGGGGAATTTGCGTCCGATTCCTGTGCGTGCAGGCGATTCCGTGACCTTGTGGCGTGCAATCGACGGATTGTGCATAGTGGATCCGTCGGTGTGACTCAGGCAGCGTGCGGAGCACCAACAGCACAACCAGCCACACGCAGGGAAGAAAAGAGGGAAGGAAAACAGCGACCTTATGAAGCGACCTTATGAAAAGTGCCCAGAGGGAAAAATACACCGGGCACCGCAATCGAACAAACATGGTCGAATTCACCTGTTCCTGACACTGTTTTCTGTCGCCTGATTCCCAGAAGGCGCCTCGGGAGTCAACTGTTGGTGATTCCCGAGGCGCCATGCGGTTCAGTGAGCGGCCGGCGCGCAGCTCAGTACTTCATGCCCATGGCCTCGCGCACTTCGTCAAGCGTTTGGTTCGCAATCTCGTTGGCGCGTTTGTTGCCATCATGGAGCACGTCGCGCACGTAATCGGGATCCTTCTCAAGCTGTGCCCGGCGCTCGCGATGCGGTGCGAGGAATTCGTTGACGGTTTTCGTCACGAATTGCTTGAGTGCGCCTGCGCCGGCATCACCGATTTCTTCGGCGACGTCCTGCGGCGTGCGCCCAGTGCAGAGCGCAGCGGTGGTGAGCAGCGCGGAAACCTGCGGGCGGTTCACCGGGTCGAAGGTGATGCGGCGTTCGGAATCCGTGGGGCTCTTCTTAATCAGCTTCGCGGTCTCCTCCGCGGTGGCGCCCAGCATGATGGAATTGCCATACGACTTGCTCATCTTGCGCCCATCGAGGCCCGGGATCTCCGGCGCGTCGGAAAGGATCGCTTCCGGCTCGGGGAACACGGGGTGCTTCTTGGCATAGCGGTTGTTGAAGCGGCGCGCGATGGTGCGCGTGATCTGCACGTGCGGCAGGTTGTCCTTGCCGATCGGCACCACGTTCGCCTTGCAGAACAGGATGTCGCACGCCTGGTGCACCGGGTAGGTGAGCAGCAGGCCGGTCAGCGCGTGGCCGGACGCCTCCATCTCGCTCTTGACGGTGGGGTTGCGCTCGAGCTCGGCCTCGGAGACGAGCGAGAGGAACGGCAGCATGAGCTGGTTCTCGGCGGGCACCGCGGAATGCGTGTAGATCATGGTCTTGTTGGGGTCGATGCCCGCGGCGAGGTAATCCATGACGAGTCCCATGACGTTCTCGCCGATGTGCTCGGTGGTGTCGCGGTCGGTGATGACCTGGTAGTCCGCGATGATGATGTTCGTGTTGACGCCGAGGTTCTGCATGGCCACGCGCTCCTTGATGGAGCCGAAGTAATGGCCCAGATGCAGGCGCCCGGTGGGGCGGTCGCCGGTGAGCATCGTGAATTTGCTCGGGTTGGCGCGCAGCTTCTCGAGCGTCTCGGCGGAGCGCTTCTGCGCGGCGGCGAACGTGTCGCTGATTTCGTTGCCAGCGGCGGTCACCTGGGGTTCATCGGTTGCCTGGGGTTCATCGGCCATGGATTTCTCCTTGGAATGCGCGTTGTTGGAATGACGCGAATGATGCGGAGCATCGCGCGGCGCGGAATGCGGCGGAGTGCATTCGGAGTGTCGTGCGATCCTCAAGTTTCTTACAAGCCCAGTCTAGGGCTTCGCCAGACCTCAGTGGCGTGGCGGTCCGCGTGGCGCAGGCGCGGCAGCCCGTGTGGCATTGGTAGCGCCCGCCACGCACTCGACATGCCCTTGCCGTGCGTTCGCCGTGCGCCCGCGATGCGCCCGCCACACGCGCGGATCGAGAATTTTTGCTCTCATGGCGAATGAGAGAGCCCATCGCTCCAATTAGGTGGTAACCTACTGAATGATGATTTAGCAAACAACTGTGCCTTAAGGCATATCGACTGACGTAAAGGGGGTCGGATGGGCCGCGGACGTCAGAAGGCTAAGCAACAGCGGATTGCACGTAAGCTCAAATATCTGACTACTGACACGGATTACGACGCGCTCGCTCAGGAGCTCGCACACCAGGACGAAGAGGAGCCCTCGGCGGCTGACCCCTTCGCATCAGTGGAGGAATCCGCAGCTGAGACTTCACAGGAGAGTTCGGTGGCGGACGAAGCGTCGTCCGAGGAACTGGATGAGTATGCCCAGTGGGCTGCCGAGGCCGCCAAGAAGGCCGAGGAAAGCAAGCCCGTTGCGGCAAAGCCCGTTCACAGGCCGTTCCCCATGCCCAAGCCGGGTGCGCCGATCAAGAAGGCCGCTCCCAAGCCAGCTGCGGGCGCTGTAGGGGAATCGGCAGAGTCTCAGGCGAAGACCTCGGAATAAGATTTCGGGGTTGATTCCAAGGAGCAAGCAGCGGCATGGAGCAAGCAGCGGATTGAACGCTGATGCCCGTGATTCCGGTTCTTGAAATTCTGGGCCCACGAGCCTGGGCTCGCGGGCCTAATTCACAATCCTGACTCACAATCCTGGGTTCACACAGCCTCAACACGCCGTGGAACGTTCATGCAACGTTCCACGGCTTTTCTGTTCCCGCTTGCGGTTCCCTAGCAGTTTTTCCTGCGATTTTCTCCTCAGGACCGAGTTTCTAGACTGATTCTCTAGATTGAGCCCCAACGATTCTCCTGTACGCTGGGTGTACCAGGCCGGTAATCCGGAGTGGATGCCGCGGATCCTCAGGCGCCGCCGAGAAGAGGGTCATGCCGTGCGTGGTGTCTTCCTGATGCTGGTCCGTTGCGCGTTGCATCGGGGGTGGTTGTCGACACGCTGAGTCTCCCGGCGTGGTATAGGACGGGCGATGCCCGTGATGATGAGGGCTCGTACAGCGGTCGTGTCGATTTCCGTACGTTTTTTGTGTTGGTGGGTTTCGTGGATTGGCGTGGCGTGCCGCGGCGGTGTTGGTCGAATGCCCTGCTGGGGTTCTTCCGCCCGGGTGAGCGGGTGAGCGTGTATTACTACGAGTGTTTCCCCGACTACGAGTGTTTCCCCGAGGGGGCCGGGCCGTTCCTGCGGGTCCATGACGTGGCGGACGCGCGGTGCCCGGTGGATGTGCGGGGGCATGTGTCGGTGGTGTTCCCGCGTCTTTTGGCACAGTGGCGTGATTCCGCGGCGGATGGCCGCGGCGACAGTTTCCTGGCGCGGGTCCTGCCGTGTGCGTGGGGCGGGTGCTGGCATCGCGGCGTGACCTCGGTGGGTTACTCGCGGACGTGCGCGGCGCCGGCGGCGTATCGGCGCGGTTCCGGGCTCCTGGGACTCCTGGGGCTGTCGAAGGCCAAGCCGCTTGACAAGGCGAGGTCGTGGCGCATCCCCACGGATGATTTCGCGGTCGGCGGGCAGGTGCTTGGCGATTATCCGGAGACGGTGCGGTTGCGTGCGTTTGATGGGGTGGCGTTGGATGTGGCGGTGGTGCCGTTGTTCAACCGGTGTTTCTGGTGCGGTTATGGCTACATGGCGAAAGTGCGCGTGGGCGGGGGCAGCGACCATGCACACGGCTCCCATTCGCATGGCATACACAGCGCGCATAGCACCGATCCGAACGCCATCTGGGCATTCTGCGATCCCGTGCGGCGCGACTCGTACCTGGGCGATGACGAGCGCATGCTGCGCGATACGCCGGTGCATGCAGGCGACAGCGTGCGCTTGCTGCGCCGTTCCGACGGCGTGTGCATCGTGACGCCGCGACATGACGTCTCGAAATGATTGGCAACGCGCGGAGGTGGGATTATTCTTGATTCTGAGAGTGCCCATGCGCCTGCGATTGCTGCAGACGCGCGGCGTGAAAACGTGAGAGAGGGACGATGATGCCAAGGAGCGGAAGTCCGGCGGACCACCACACGGTGAGCGCAACCGTGCACCTTGCCGACCGTCAAGCCACTGACAGCGCCAATGGCAGCCATGCCGGTCACCGCATTGTTGCGGATCGCGCAGCTGACGGTGGCGTCTCGGGCAACCATGCCGACGATGGTGGCACCGCATCGTCGAATTGCACCTACCCCTACGAATCCCTGGCATTGCCGCGCATCGCCCGCGTCATGATCCACCGCCTGCGCGCTCGCATCCATCATCGGCTTGTGGCGATCTTGCTCGTCGTGCTCCTGGTGCTCATGGTCACGTTCGATTTCGAATACATCTTTGAATCCTTGGAACTGCGCGTGCCCCTGAACGTCACCCTTTCGCTGGGCGCTGCATGGGCCGTGTGCGCTGCGCTGCTGTATTTCGCCGTCGTGCGCCCCCTGAAGCGCCTGCACAGGCTGTCGGGCACCGCGCGTGGCCGTGGCGGCACCCCGGCACTCATCGAGGTCATGACGTCGAAGCAATACCGCAACGTCGTTGACGCCACATCGGCAGCCAGCCTGCCGGCAGTGCCAGTGCAGGACCGCGGCGATACCAGCATGGTCGTGCCGCGCATGGCACAAATGGAGCAGTGCCTCGCCACCCGTGCCGGCGCCGCGTTCCCCGCCATTACCTCCGCCGATTCCCTTGCCGACCCGCGCTTCGCCGCCGCATGGCGTGTGCCCGAGACCACGTCGCCGCTCATGGCGGCATCCGGCACGGTGCTCGATTCGCTCGTGTTCGAAGTGCACAGCCGCCTCAAGGAATCCTCGGATTCTCAGGCCTCCGCCACGCTGCAGGTGCACCGGGCGCGGTTCTATCGCGTGGAATTCACCGACGATGGTGGCTTCACGCGCCGCATCTGGTCGGATTCCCTGTGGCAGCGCTTCGGCAAAGGCGATGCCGTCACCGTGTACTGGTACCGCGTCACCAGCGGTGCGCACGCCGGCATCCGCATCCACGACCTTGCGGATGCCTCGCTGCCAGTGAACGTGGCGGACCACGCGGTGCAATTGTTCAATTTCGCCTGGTCGGATGTTGCCGAATGGCTCGCGGATGGCAGGCCTGCGAAGCGGCGCAGCCTTGCCGGCGCCATCCACGACACGATGACGAAGGATGTGCAGCTCGGCCCCGCGATGGCGCCGGTGTGCGGCTCCTACGGCGAGGCGCTCGCCGGCGAGCCGTGGGGCAAGGAGTACCGCTTCCTGCCGGTCGCCGGCTATTGCTACGAGAGGATGCCCAGCATCGAGCATGAGACCGGCGCCGCCGGTTTCGACGATTTCTACCGCGAGGATGCGGCGACCGCCGCTGCAGGTACCGAAGGGGCGCAGGGCAAGAAGCAGGGCGATGGCAAGAAGGGCTCCAAGAAGAGCTCCAAGAAAGCCGCTCGCAACGCTTCGGAAACCCGCATTTTGCATTCCGCCGTGTGGGACGTGCGCCCTGGCTCGGACGACTCGCAGATCTGGGACGTGGAGTCGCCCTACGAGACGAAGCTCGCCCGCGTGGATGGCGTGGCGCGCGACGCCGTGGAAGTACCGGTGTTCAGCCGCCGCCGCTACTGCGGTCAGGGTTATATGGCGCTTGTGGAGTTCAATTACAACGGGTTTGACCAGAAGGTCTGGGCGTTTGGCGACCCGGCATGCTCCGCCTCGTACCTGGGGCAGGATTCGCCTGCTGATCTTCCCGTCAAGCCCGGCGATGACGTGACGCTGTGGCTCACCCGCGGCGAGGGCCCCAACCTTGTGGCGCCGAAGGTGTGCAGGTGCAAGGCGGAATGACGCCGTCGCGTCAGCTGCCACGACAGCTGCCACGACAGCTGCCGCACCACTAAAGTCACACCGCTAGATGTCGTACCGCCAGCCGCGGTCGGTGAGCACACGCGCCACCGCGAGGCCGATCGGCAGCATGAGGATGACGAGCAGCGCTTCGAACGCCCACTGCACGGTGGCCTGGGTGTCGAGCTCGCCCAGGTAGAACACCGCGCGATACATATACAGGCCGGGCACCATGATCACGATGGACGGCACCGTCAGGCAGATGCGGGGGAAGCCCAGCTCCGGCGAGAGCAGCCCGTGCCGCACCGACGACCTCCACGCCGTCGCCAGCAGACCCGCGGTGAGCGCGCCGATGAACGCCGCCGCTTCCATCGGCATCGAGGCGTTGACGAGCTCCAGGCGCAGCGTGTCGGCGATGGCGCCGATCACGCCTGCCACGCAGCACATCTTCTGCGGGGAATTGAACAGCACGGAGAAGCCCCACACACCGCCGAACGCCGTGACAAGCCACAGCAGCGTGCGCAGCCATAGCGCCATCTGCGGGGTGTCGAAGCCCTGCGGGTCCAGGCTCACGCACCGTGCCACCGCCCACGCGGCGAGCGTGGCGACAATCACGATCGCCATGAAGTATGTGAGGCGCTGGATGCCGGATTGGATGTCCATCTTGAAGATGTCAAGCCCGCCGGTGATGAGCGGGAAGCCGGGAATCACAAACAATATGGCGCCGATGTACGCCGTGTCGTGGTGAAGCGCCGTGGGGTCGAGGAACGCCAGCAATCGCAGGAATCCGATTGCCGCCAGCGCCGCCAGCGCCACGGAGACCATGACGACGAAGAATTGGTTGATGTGCCGGCGCATGAGGTTCGAGCGCAGGAACTGGCCGCAGCCGGCGCCGATGAATGCTGCGAGCATGTCGTAGAGCCCGCCGCCGAGCAGAAACACGAAGGATGCGCACGCCACGGCGGCGGCAAGGGCCGCGAACGCCGGAGAATACAGCGGTTTCTTGAACTCGATGGCATCGAGGCGCTCATGCGCTTGGCGCACGGTGACGCCATGGAACGCGCCGGTGTGCCGGTGCTCCTCGCGGGCATCGTGGCCATAGGAACCGGAATCCACGCTGTCGGTGGCGCCGGCTGCGGCATTGCCAGAAGCATTCGTGGAGTTTGCGGTATCGGTGGAGTCTGCGGTATCGGTGGCGCTCGTCGCCGCCTTCGGCAGCACTTTCGTGGCGATCGCGTCGCCATGGTGCGCCGGCACGCCATTGTCATCCACCGAAGAATGCGCGTCCACCGAAGAATGTGCATCCGCCGAGGGATGCGCGGGCGCCGTGCCCTGCGTCATGCGCGAGGGCAACGAGATGCGGTGCTTCCTGCCTTGCGGCAGATCCTCCACCATCGAGGCGGAGAAATCGCCGGCGTTGTGGTATTTGCTCTTCTGCCCCAGGTTCACCGCGAGCCAATCGGCGAAATGCTCCATGTACCAGATGCGTTCGGTGTTCACGCCGGTCGTGGGCAGGTCCACCACCTCGGCCATGCGGTTCTCGCCGTCGGAGCACTCGGCTTCGATGTCGGTGAGCTTCACGTCCGCGCGCACGTAGCAGCCCATCGACATCGCCATGCGGCCCATGAGCTCGCGCACGCGGAAGCTGCCCGTGCCGCCCGAGAGGTCCAGCGCGCCGGCGCGTACGATCACGCTCGTCTTGGCGGGCAGGCTCGCGTCGATGAGCGGGGTGTCGAGGTCTTCGCGGATGTCCTTCATGTCCAGGGGGATCGAATGGTGGTGCTGGTCGCCCACCGCGGCCGCCGCCGCGCGCACCTTGCGCTCGTGCTCCGCCCGTGCATTCTTCGGTTTGCTTGTGTGGCTGCTGTGGAAAAGCATTCCATCTCCTCGTATCGGCTCCCTACCATTGTCCCGCCCGCGCTGACAAAGAGGGGAGGTGGCCCCTGCCCATGGTTCACGATTCGCAATGATGCGTTTCACAATGTGAATGCCGCGTTTTCATCATCTGAACGTCGTAAAACCCCCGAAACATCGCAGCCTATAATCGGGAGCGTCCATTACCCGCGTAGCCAGAGCGGCTTTGGGCTCGGAACGATCGCTTCACACAACCCCGGAGGAGCCGGGGAGAGCCGGTAGACGAGCAACCGCCTGGAATGCGCAAGGAGGTTGAATGCTAGACAAAACCAAAGAGTCCAAAGGGCAGGAGACGCCGGTAACGCCAGCGGATTCCACCCTGATCTCATCCGGCACCGGTACGAAGGGCCCCGAGGAGCGCACGCTTCCGGAAAGCCTTCAGTCCGACATGGACCTGTGCCTCAAGATTCTGCGCAATGTCATTGGCGAATACGACGAAAACCTGCTCAAGCAGTTCGATGAATTGCTCGACGACGTCGTCGTGGCAAGCCAAGAGCATTGGGTGAATCCAGACACGATCTCCCCCGATTCCCCTGCAGCCAAGAGCCTTGAAGCGGCCGTGAAGCTCATTGATGATTCCGACCTGCACAACAAGGAGATGCTGGCCCGCGCCTTCACCACGTACTTCCACCTCGTGAACCTGAGCGAGGAGAACTACCGCGTGAGCTCGCTGCAGAACCGCGAATCCGAGGTTCCGAAGAACGCCGACACGGACCCGGTCAACGAGCTGACGACCGCCTTCAAGCAGCTGACCCGCGAGGTCGGCTACGACAAGGCCCTCGAACTGCTCAACAAGCTCGAGTTCCACCCCGTGTTCACCGCACACCCCACCGAGGCGCGCCGCAAGGCCGTCGAGGGCAAGATTCGCCGCATCGCCGATCTGCTCGTGCAGCGCCGTCATGTGGGCGGCGGTGACCTGAGCGAGGTCGATCGCAAGCTCTACAACGAGATCGACGCCCTGTTCCGCACGTCCCCGATCGCCCTGAAGAAGCCGACTCCTGTGGAGGAAGCCGACACCATCATCGATATCTTCGACAACACGCTGTTCAACACGATTCCGGCTGTGTACCGTCGCTTCGATGATTGGCTGCTGGGCGACAAGGCCGGCCGCGCCAAGCCGATCTGCCCCGCCTTCGTGCATCCGGGCAGCTGGATTGGTTCCGACCGCGACGGCAACCCGAACGTCACCGCCAAGGTGAGCCGCACCGTGGCCCGCAAGTTCTACAACCACATGCTCGAAACCCTCGAGGAAGCCACCCGCACCGTGGGTCGCAACCTCACGATGGAGAACGAGACGACCCCGGCGAGCCCGGAGCTGCTGAACCTGTGGAACCACCAGAAGGAAATGAGCGAGACCCTGACCAACAAGGCCGAGTTCATCTCCAGCAAGGAACCGCACCGCGCCGTCATGATCGTGATCGCCGACCGCCTGGCCGCGACCCGCGAACGCAACGCCGACCTCATGTACAAGACCTCCGAGGACTTCCTCGCCGATCTGCGCATCGTGCAGGACTCCCTCGCCAAGGCTGGCGCCACCCGCTCCGCCTACGGCCCGCTGCAGAACCTCATCTGGCAGGTGGAGACCTTCGGCTTCCACATGGTCCAGATGGAATTCCGCCAGCACTCCGTGGTGCACAAGCGCGCCCTCGAAGACATTCGCGAGCACGGCCTGCATGGTGAGCGCGGCGACCTCCAGCCGATGACGCGTGAGGTGCTCGACACCTTCCGCGCCCTGGGCTCCATCCAGAAGCGCAATGGCAAGAAGGCGGCCGGCCGCTACATCATCTCGTTCACCAAGTCCGCGCAGAACGTGCGCGACGTGTACGAGCTGAACCGCCTGGCGTTCGCCCACCCCGAGGATGCCCCGACGCTCGACGTCATCCCGCTGTTCGAACAGCTGGAAGACCTCGAGAACTCCGTGGACGTGCTCGACGAGATCATCAAGATCCCCGAGGTGCAGCAGCGTCTCAAGGAGACCGGCGGCAAGATGGAAGTCATGCTTGGCTACTCGGATTCGTCCAAGGACGCCGGCCCGACGACCTCCATCCTCGCCCTTCACGAGACCGAAGGCCGCATCGCCAAGTGGGCCGAGGAGCACAACATCGACCTGACGCTGTTCCACGGTCGTGGCGGCGCCGTCGGCCGTGGCGGTGGCCCTGCCAACCGCGCCGTGCTTGCACAGCCCGCTGGCTCCGTCAACTGCCGCTTCAAGCTCACCGAGCAGGGCGAGGTCATCTTCGCCCGCTACGGCAACCCGGTGCTCGGCATGCGCCACATCGAGTCCGTCGCCGCGGCAACGCTGCTCCAGTCCGCTCCGAGCATCACCAAGATCAACACGGAGATGACCGAGAAGTACAAGCAGATGTCCGACGTGCTCAACGAGGCTTCGCACGAGCGCTTCCTCGACCTGCTGCACACCCCGGACTTCGCCGCGTGGTTCTCCACCGTCACCCCGCTCACCGAGGTGGGCCTGCTGCCGATCGGCTCCCGCCCTGCCAAGCGTGGCCTGGGCGCCAAGTCGCTCGACGACCTGCGCACCATCCCGTGGGTGTTCTCGTGGTCCGAAGCCCGCATCAACCTCGCCGCCTGGTACGGCCTGGGCACCGCATGCGAGAAGTTCGGCGACCTCAAGACCCTGCGCCAGGCCTACGAGGAGTGGCCACTGGTCTCGACGTTCATCGACAACATCGAGATGTCGCTCGCCAAGACCGATGAGCGCATCGCGCGCATGTACCTGGCTTTGGGCGACCGCGACGACCTGCGCGACAAGGTGCTCGACGAGATGGAGCTCACCCGCAAGTGGGTGCTCGACATCGTCGGCGACGACTACCCGCTGCAGCACCGCCACGTGCTCGGCCAGGCCATCCGCGTGCGCTCGCCGTATGTGGACGCCCTGTCGATCACCCAGGTGCGTTCGCTGCGCCAGCTGCGCAACCTCAACGACAAGAAGGAACTGAGCGAGTCGCAGACCGCCGAGTTCATCTACGTGATCCTGTGCACGGTCTCCGGCGTCGCCGCAGGCCTGCAGAACACTGGCTGATTCTTGCCTAACCGATAAAAGCCGCCGCCGGGTGCATTGCCCGGCGGCGGCTTTTTGTATGCGTTGCTCCCATTCCGCCGTAGGATGGAGCGCATGGATACCACGCAGATCATCACGTCCATCGATCAATTCGGAGCCAATTCCATCTGGAGCCAGATGTTGGAGGGCAACCGTCGCTTCGCCGCCGGCAAGTCCGAGCACGCCGGGCAAGACATCGCCACGCGCGAGGGCCTGCGCTCCGGCCAGCGCCCGCTCGCCGCGGTGCTGTCGTGCTCCGATTCGCGCGTGCCTCCGGAGATCGTGTTCGACATGGGTCTGGGCGACCTTTTCTGCGTGCGCACCGCAGGGGCTGTGCTGGGCAGCACCGTCGTCGAATCGCTGGAATATGCGGTGGAGCACCTGGGCGTCAAGGTCGTCGCCATCATGAGTCACGAGAACTGCGGCGCCGTGCAGGCGGCGATGGAAGGCGGGCATGACGCCGACCTGCCGCACATCATGCGCGAGCTGGATTCCGCCATCGAGTTGGCGCGCGATGCCGAACTCGACGACCCCGCCGACGTGGAGCGCATCCTCGTGGCGCGCACGATCGAACGCCTGGTGGATTCCTCCGAGGTCATCCGCCGCCATGTGGCGGATGATTCGCTCTACATTGCCGGCGCGCGGTACTCGATGGAGACCGGCCGCGTGGAAGTGCTGAGCTTCTAGCGGCCATAACCCCAAGTCGGTCGTAATCCTTTCTGCCGAACTTGGCATTGTGGCCATCATCTGGGCTGAATTTGGGCGAAATGCTGGCCGCAATCTCAAGTTGGGCGTCGCCAGTGCGGCGGCATTTCGCGCACAGCGCGTCGTTGAACCGGTGCGTTACATTAGAGCTATGTCCGTTTGGCTCAACATCTTGCTCATCTTCGTGTTCATGCTGCTCGGCGGCGTGTTTTCCTGCTCCGAGATGGCGCTCGTCTCGCTGCGAGGCTCGCAGATCGAGCAGATGGAGCTCGAGGACGCTCGCGGCGCCCGCGTGGCGCGTGTGGCGCGCGACCCCAACCGCTTCCTGTCGGCGGTGCAATTGGGCGTGACGCTCGCCGGCTTCCTGTCTGCATCGTTCGGCGCCTCCGCCATCTCGCCGTATGTCTCCCCGTGGTTCGTCAAGGCTGGCATGTCGGAGCATGTGGCGGGCACCGTGTCCACAATCGTGCTCACGCTCATCATCTCGTATTTCTCCATTGTCATCTCGGAACTCACGCCCAAGCGCATCGCGTTGCAAAAATCCGAGACGATCGCCCGCGCCGTCGTACCGGCGATCGACACCTTCGCCACCATCTGCACGCCCATCATCTGGCTCATCGGCCACAACACGAACCTGCTCGTGCGCCTTGTGGGGCTGGACCCCAACGAAACACAGAGCGAAGTGAGCGACGACGAGCTGCGCGTGCTCGTGAGCACCAACACGAACCTGTCCAAGGACGAGCGCGTCATTTTGGAAGACGTGTTCGGCGCGGCGGAGACGAGCGTCTCCGAGGTCATGCGACCGCGCGCCGACGTGACGTTCCTCAGCGGCGACGACACGATCGAGAAGGCGGCGGCGTTCGTGCGCAACCAGCCGTATTCCCGCTACCCGGTGATCGGCAAGGACTTCGACGACGTACTCGGCTTCGTGCACGTGCGCGACCTGCTCGACGTGCGCGACCCCCATGCCAAGACGGTGGCGGACGTGACGCGCCAGGGCATCAAGCTGCCCGGCACCTCGAAGCTGCTGCCCAGTCTGTCGCTGCTGCGCAAAAGCGGCATTCACCTGGCGGTGGTCATCGACGAATACGGCGGCACCGACGGCATCGTGACGCTGGAAGACATGACCGAGGAGCTCGTGGGCGACATCCGCGACGAATACGACCTGCCCGAGCCGGTGAGCAGCACCGCGCAGCCCGCTTTCCACAACGGTTCCATCGACGTGGACGGTGGCATGACGCTCGACGACTTCCACGACCTGACCGGCATCGAGCTCGACGACGGCCCCTACGAGACGCTCGCCGGCTATGTGATGGCGCACACCGGCGAGATGGGCCGCGTGGGCATGACCGTGCAGACCGAGATCGGCTACGACATGACGGTGATTGCCGTGGACGGCAGGCGTATCCAGACGATCCGCGTGCGCAAGCTGCCCGCGGATGGCGACATTGCGGATGGCGAGGAGGCCGGTGGCGGTGAGGCCGGTGATGATGTCACGGGCGATACCGCAGGGAAGTCCGGCAGCGGTGGCGAAATCGCGAAAAACGGCGACAAAGCGGCCTCCGCCGCATCCTCCGGCAAGGAATGAGTTTGCCCAAAGTTCATCCCCATATTTGTGATGGCGGCGTGTCTTTCGAAGGCATGCCGCCATCTCTATGCGATAATGAAGCCAATTGGCATTATTCACGGGAGAATCCGAATGCCAAGGCGCTGGCAGAGTAGTGCGCATGGTGCGCGCTGCAGATGGCGGGCGCACGATCGGGAGCATGAGGAACTTCCGGTTCGTCTCATATTCCTCCACGGCATGCAGTGCGGCAGTATGCACGTGACCATTGCGAGACAGATACGGCCGCACCACGAGAGTAAGGAGCGGCAACAATGGTAGGCATCATCATTGCGGTCATTGTGCTGATCATCATTGCGTCGGGGCTCTACGTCGTGCCCCAGCAGCAGGCATACGTCATCGAGCGACTGGGCAAGTTCCAGTCCGTTTCGTTCGCCGGCCTTCACCTGAAGATTCCGTTCATCGACCGCATTGCGCAGAAGACGAACCTGCGCGTGCTCCAGCTCGACGTGCGTCTCGAAACCAAGACGCTCGACAACGTGTTCGTGACCGTCATCGCCTCCACGCAGTTCCGCGTGGACCCGCAGCAGGTCGCCACCGCCTACTACGAGCTGCAGGACCCGAGCGCCCAGCTGCGCAGCTCCATGGAGGACGCTCTGCGTTCCGCCATCCCTATGCTCACCCTCGATGACGCGTTCGCCCGCAAGGACGACGTGGCGTCCGACGTGCAGCGCACCGTGGGCGCCGAGATGAGCCGCTTCGGCTTCTCCGTGGTCAAGACACTCATCACCTCGATCGACCCCTCCGACCAGGTCAAACACGCGATGGATTCCATCAACGCCGCGCAGCGCGAGAAGGAAGCCACCCGCGAACGCGCCGAGGCAAACCGCATTGAGATCGAGACCCAGGCAGCCGCGGACGCCGAGAAGACGCGCCTCCAGGGCGAGGGCCAGGCGAACTACCGCCGCGAGATCGCCAGCGGTATCGTCGACCAGATCAAGAGTCTGCAGGCTGTGGGCATGGGTATCGATGATGTGAACAATGTCGTGCTGTTCAACCAGTATCTCGATGTGCTGCGTTCGCTGTCTGAATCGCGCAACGCCAAGACCGTCGTGCTGCCTGCTGCAACGCCTGGCGGCTACACGGATCTGTTCCAGCAGCTCACGAATGCCATGGCGGTCAACGACCTCAACACCCGCACCGACACCACTGCGTCCGACAACGAGCCGCTGCGCAACCCGCACAACACGATCAACAATCCGCAGAACCTCTCGGTGCCGAACCTGCCGCCGATGAACCAGCGGTAATGTGTGGCGGTAAGCGGAACCTGAGATAGGCTCGCATAAGAGAGGCTCAGATAATAAGTAGAGGCTCAGGTAAGTAGAGGCTCGAAAAAGTAGCGGAAACGGCCGGCTGGGGTGTGCCCAGCCGGCCGTTTTGTTGTGCTTTGTTGTGCTTTGTTGTGCTTCGTTGGGGAGTGCTGGGAGTGCTGAGGTGTTGTGTGGGCGAGTGTTGCGTGAGGGCTTCCGCTGAATGTCGCTGCCAGGAACCGATGCCCCAAACCTTCGCCTAGAACCGCCACAGCGCGTTGAGGTCGTGCCGTCGCTGCTTCCAATCGGGCATGACGGCGCTCATGCGCCGTTGGAATCCCGCGCCGTGGCCGGGCTCCCACAGGTGCACGAGCTCGTGCACAAGCACGTATTCCAGCAGCGGCTCAGGCACGAGGGCGAGCTCCAGGTTGAGCCGGATGCGCCCGGTGGCGGGCGTGCACGAGCCCCAGCGGCTCGTCATCGCGCGGTAGGTGATGGACGTGGGCGCTCGCCCGATGATGCGCGTCCACTTCTCCGCCAGCGGCGGCACTGTCGCCTGCAAGTACGTTTTGGCTGCCTTCTGCCGTTCCGGCGGCCACGAGAGCATGAACAATTCGTGTGTGGTGAGGTCCGGGCGCAGCGGTCGGTTGGGCTGGCCTGGCTGGCCTGGCTGGCCTGGCTGGCCGGATTCGGTTGATTCGCCTGCGCGATATGCCTGTCCCCGCTCGTTCGCGGCGGCTTGCCGTTCGCGCCGTTCCGCCGCCATCCTGCGCTGCGTGTGCTCGATCCAGCTGCGGTGCGACCGCACGAATTCCTCGATGGCCGCCCGTTGCATGCGCAGCGGTGCCGACACGGTGACGGCGCCATCCACGGGGCGGATGCGCAGATACATGTTCTTGATGCGCTTGCGCGTAAGCAGCACGGTCTGCCCGTCCACTTCGATTGTGGTCGTCGCCGGCGTGGTGGCGGAGAACGCAGCCGGAAGCCCGGCGGCTACAGAGGATTCGCGCATGCCCCCCATTCAATCACCGCCGCTCGTCTTCAAGGTCACTTGCAAGCGACACATGCACCTCACAAAAACATCGCCATGTACAGCGGCAACGTCGTGTAAGTTGCGCCGCCGCTGCCGGAGTCCTTATCCCCGCCGATGGTGCCGCCGCCCGTTCCCACGTTGCCATCGACCAGCTTGTATGCGGCGCTGATGTCCGGCGATTTCTCCATCATCTTCATCGTCGCCGTCAGCGACGTGGCGCGGGTATTGCCGCTCTTGACCTCGATGGGAATGATTGCGCCGTCCTTCTCGATCACGAAGTCCAGCTCGCGCCTGAGCGACTCGTTCTTGTAGAAATACAGCTGGTAGCCCTTCTTGTGCAGGATGTCGGCGATCGCGCACTCATACAGTCCGCCTTTGCTGTTGCCCAGCAGTGTGTTCTCGATGATGTGCTGCTTCAGCCCGAAATCCTTCATCGCGAGCAGCAGGGAGAGATCGGTCGTGTAGGCGCGGAAGAAATTGCTCTGCACATAGTCGTCCAGGTCATAGCGCAAATCCGTCACGCGGCGGCATAGGTGCACCATGTCGGCCCGCACGAGCCAGTCGATGCTGGAATAGTATTTCTGTGCGCGGGCGCCGTGCTCGACCTCCTTGTACTGGAATTTGTGGTTCTCCTTGTCGAGCAGTTGACGGGCAAGCGAGAGGTAGCACTTCTCGGCCTTGACCTTCTCTTCGGGCGAAGCGTAATGCGCGATGTCGTACTGGTAACCCTGCAACAGCGCCCGCTGCACGGCATCCGCTTCGCGGAAGTCGTGCGTATCCACATAGCGCTGCACCACCTCCGGCATGCCGCCGAGCGCAAGGAAGGTGCGAAAGTGCGCCATCATCTGGGTGTGCACCGCTTCCGGCACCGGCTTGCGGCTGGTGAAGAAGCCTCGCAGGGAATCGATGAGGTCGCTCGAGATGCCGATCGCCCACAGGAACTCCTCGAAATCGAGCGCGTGCATGTGTAGGTAATCCACGTAGCCGACTGGGTATGACGAAGCCCGGCGGTAGTCGATGCCTAGCAGGGAGCCCGATGCGATGACGTCATATCGGCCATCGAGCGTCCAGAACTTCAGCGATGTGAGGGCCTCCGGGCATTCCTGGATCTCGTCGAGGAAGATGAGCGTCTTCCCGGGCAGGATTTTCTTGTCGGGGAAGCGGAAGCGCAGCGCGGTCACCATCGTGTCGACGTCGAGGTCGCCGGCGAACACCTCGCGTGCCGAAGGCAGCTCCTTGAAGTTGATTTCCACGGTCTCGTCATAATTGCGCCGTGCGAAATCCTCGATGATGAACGTCTTGCCCACCTGGCGTGCCCCTTGCACGATGAGGCACTTCTTGCGGTCGGCATTCTTCCATGCCAGCAGTTCGCGCGAGACGCGTCGTGTGAGCATTGTGGCCTCCTTTGGGTGGGTGGCGATTTCGGAATGGTAGTGATTCTGGATGGGTGGCGATGCAGCGTCCGTTTGCCTTGATTATAGCGGGATGCGAGGGTGTATCAACATTTTGGAATGTCACAATGTAGCCAGCATCAACATTTTGCATGGTGAAAATGTACGCTCATCAACATTTTGGAATAACGAAATAGTGGTTACGTCAACATTTTCGAAGGTTTGGGGATGAGAAGGCGGTGTTGGGGTGATGGAAGGGCATGCGGATGTGCTGGGAATACGCAGGGCGCACAGGACGCGCAGGAATCGGCGCTCGCGAATTCCGACACGCCGCTTGACGGATTCGCTGCAGGGTGTAATATAACCACTTGTGTGACAAACACAGCGGGCCCGTAGCTCAGGTGGTTAGAGCGCATCCCTGATAAGGATGAGGTCGGAGGTTCAAGTCCTCCCGGGCCCACTTTGCATATTTGGATTCGCTTTTCGTGGTTCTTGAATATTGCATGGGGCTATAGCGCAGCTGGTAGCGCATCTGCTTTGCAAGCAGAGGGTCGCCGGTTCGAACCCGGCTAGCTCCACTTTTCTTCTTCTTTCTTTTCTCCCCTTTCCAATCGCCCACATGGGCGATTCTCTTCGCCAGACGATTTTCGCCAACTTGGCATACCGGCCGCTATTCCGTGCCTGTCTGACCTGACATGCTGTACACAACCGCCAGCTCGGCGCACATCATTCTGCCAAGCTTGGGGTTTCGGCCAACATGTGCTGCGTGCGAGGGCCTGGATGGTGGCCGGTATGCCAAGTTCGGTGGGGATTATTCGATCACCCAGAGTTGCGTTACGGCTTCCTTGAGGAATGTCATGTCGTGACTCACCACGAGCACTGCGCCGCGGAACGTCGCAAGGGCGCGGGCCAGGGCCTGGCGCGAATGCAGATCCAGGTGATTCGTCGGTTCATCCATCACGATGAGGTTTGGTTGGCGCACGATGCCCAGGCACAGCAGCAGCTTGCGCAACTCGCCAGGGGAGAGCGATGCCTGGGCGGCGCTGATGCGGTCGGGGTCGGCGTTGAGCTGCGCCATCGCGGAGAGCACCGCGCCGCGTGTCTGGGCGTCGAGCCCCTGCAGCTGGGCGAGTGCGAGCTGTGCGTCGGCATCCGTGGTGTTCTGGGCGATTGACAGCACGCGCACCGCGGAATCGCTGCCCGATGTGCTGCTCGCGGAACCGCCACTCGAGAAATCGCCACCATCTGCCGCGGAATCGCCCAAACGCTGCATCATCTCGTGCGCGAGCGTGCTCTTGCCGGCGCCATTGACGCCGATGAGCCCGATGTGGTCGCGCGGCCCCACGCTGAGCTCGGGAATCCGCACGCCATCGGCTTCGTGCCGCATGGTCACGGTAACCGGCGGCATGCCCTCGGCAGACATGCGGGATGCATCGCCGCGCAGCGCGGCGGCGCCCGAGGCTGCGTCAGCTGCGTCAACCGGCGCTTCGCCCGGCATGAACGCATCGCCATTGAACGGCACCAACCCGGCTGGCAGGCGCAGCAATTCCGTGCGATGGCTGGGCTCCACCGCGGCAAACGCGGTGAGCTCGCCGTCATAGCGCTTGGCAGCGACCACGCTGGCATCCACTGCGGCCTGCGCGGCGGCCACCCGCGCATCCAAGCGGGCCTTCGAAGCTCCTGCGCTGCCGTCCACGCTCGTCATTTTCGCCAGCTTCGCCGCATTGCGCGCGTCGTGGTCATGCGCGTCGATCTGCCGGTTCGCACGCCAGCGGGTGGCAGCAAGCGCGGCATCGTGCTCGCGTGCCGCGCTCTCGCGCTGCAACCGCGCCGACTCCTTCTTCGCCTGCTGCAGACCGGCCTGCGCGGCAGACTCCTGCACCTGCGCATCCTGGCTCATCTGGGTGTAGTTGCCCGGGCGCATCACCACCACTGTCACATTGCGATGCTCCACGTGCCGGCGTTCGAAACACGCGCAGCGACGGGCGACCGCGTCTACGAGGTCGATGTCGTGCGAGACCACGATGCCGATGCGGCGCGGCGTTGCGTTCGTGTCGCGCTGGGGCAGCTGGAGTGCGGAGCTCGCAGCATCGGTGGCCGCGCCATTGCCGTCTCCAGCCGTCAGTTCCCCGGTGAATGAAAGCATGGCGATGGCGATTGCCTGTTTCGTGGGCATGTCCACATGGTTCGTCGGCTCGTCCAGGATCAAGACATCCGGCTGTTGCGCCAGCGCACAGGCAATCTGCAGGCGCTTGCGCTCGCCGCCGGAAAGCCTGCCGAAACGGAACGCCCAGTCATCGCCCACGCCCAGCATGTCACGGATGCGCAGCGCCTCCGGGCTCCAATCGTTGGCGAAATCATCGAGATTGGCGGGCGCCTGCGCCACGTCCTGCGAGCAGGTGGCGATGACCGCGCTGCGCGGCGTCACCTGCCCGGCATCGGGGGAGAGCGCACCCGCGGCGATCGCCATGAGGGTGGATTTGCCGATGCCGTTGTCGCCCAGCACCGCAGTCCACCCCGGCGCGAACGTTGCCGTCACGTCGCTGAGGATCGGTTCCGCGGCGCCCGGATACGTATACGAGATGTGTGCGAGAGCAAGACCAGCCAAAGACATGCCTCCACGCTAGCAGATGCTCGGGGAGGCGGGTGTGAGGGGAGAGGCGCGAAAAAATAAATGAAAGCCGCTCGGATTTCTCCGAGCGGCTTAATCGTGCGCGCGGGGGGAGTTGAACCCCCACGGCCTTAGCGGCCACTGGCACCTGAAGCCAGCGCGTCTACCATTCCGCCACGCGCGCAAACAATTGGTAAGGATACCATGCATTGCCAACCTGTGCAAATCAAAGTGAAAATTATAGGGAATAAGCCATTTTCCGCGTGTCGCGGCTGGATGGCTGTGATGGATGGGGCGAGGCAGCGCAGGGCAGAGAGGGAATGAAGACGGTGGAACGGCGGGGTAGCAGAAGCACGAGGGGAACGGCAAATCGTGCTGAGGCCTTCGCAAAAGATTTCCTGAAACAAGGCTGTTGCACGCTTGTATGCGTCGGTAGCATGAGGTACGTCGCCGGATGGCGTCGTGTTTCGCGGGAATGCGGCTCGCGCGAGCACAGCAGAAGCGGCGGAATCATCGGAATTGGCAGAACGCCAGGTGCCAAGAATGGCGGCATAGAAAGGGCGGTGGGCACGATGGTGGCGAGGAATGGCATGCGTGATTGCGGGCAGGATTGCGAGAATTGCAAGCAGGCGAGCGGCGATGCCGCCAATCTCGGTATCTCCGATACCGTGGACCACACGATCTGGCGGGTGAAGCCCGCCGACGGCAGTCCGCTCGTGCCGCCGCTCGCCGATGGGGCGGTCGATGGCCCTCTGCACGGCGAAGGCGTGGCGGTCAAGGATTTG
The DNA here is from genome assembly GCA_029227215.1 of Bifidobacteriaceae bacterium. Taxonomy (GTDB): domain Bacteria; phylum Actinomycetota; class Actinomycetes; order Actinomycetales; family Bifidobacteriaceae; genus Pseudoscardovia. The sequence continues at coordinate 23,030 of JAQXZM010000117.1, forward strand.
TTTGCCGTGCAAGGGTATGCGATTGGTGCGGGGAATCCGCGCTTTCTTGCCGATTCCGTGCCCCAGGCAGCGACGGCGCCCGCCGTGGAGCGTTTGCTTCGCGCCGGCGCACATGTGGTGGGCATTGCGCAGACCGATGAATTCGCCTACTCCCTCGCCGGCACGAACGTGCACTATGGCACCCCGCCGAATCCCGCTGCGCCGGGGCGCATCAGCGGCGGGTCGTCGTCGGGACCGGCAGCGGCGGTCGCCACCGGGCAGGCGAGCATTGGGCTGGGCACCGATACCGCTGGTTCGCTGCGCATTCCCGGCTCGTATGAAGGTCTGTGGGCCATCCGCACCACGCATGGGCGGGTGCCGCGCGACCTCGTGCATCCGCTGTCGGAGGCGTTCGACACAGTGGGCGTGCTCGCGCACGATCCGCAGGTGTTCGTGCGTGCGGTGGATGCGCTGATGCCCGATGATGATTCCGCGCCGCTGGCCCTTGGCGAAGACGGTGAAGGAACTGGCAAAGAAGGGGAAGACGGTAAAGGCGCAGGCGAAGGCGGAGAAGGTGAGGCAACCGGCGCTGTACGTCAATCAGCGCACAATCCCTTGCAATCGCTGCGTTTGCGCATCGCACCAGGATTGGACCGCGATGTGCAGCCGGATGTCGCGGCGGTTGTGCAAGCATTCCGTGCCAAGGCGGTGGCGCTCGCGGGCGCTGCCAATGGTGCGAAGGCTGATGAGACAGACGGCGATGATGCGCGCGGCAACGGTACAGGCGGTAATGGCGCAGGCATTGTGGAAACGGTGGACATCACCGAGGCGCAGCTTGATGACTGGGAGTCGATTTTCCAAGTGGTGCGCGGATTCGAGGCATGGCGCGCGGATGGCGCATGGGTGAGCCGCAATTGGGATGCGCTCGCGCCGCAGATCGCGGCGCGTTTCGAACGCGATTCGCACATCACGCACGCCCAGTACGAGCAAGGGCTGCAACGGCTGGATGCGGCGCGCACCACGTTGCGCGAGTGGATGGACGGCGCGGTGCTGCTCATCCCCACGGCGTCGAGCGTGGCGCCGCCGCGCGAGTCAGCAGATGGTACAAGAAAGGGCGGTGCGGGGACTGCTGGTGTCTCGCATGCCGGCACCCCCGCCGATTCCGCCGCTGCTGAGATCGCGAAAGCCCGCGCCGCCACGATCCGCCTCACATCGCTCGCTGGTGTGGGCGGCCTACCCGCAGTCTCCATCCCCCTCCGCACGGCGTCTACCAGCGCAGATCCCGCTGGTTTGCCGTGCGGCGTGTGCCTTGTAGGCCCTGCCGGTTCCGACCGCTCGCTCGTGCGCCTGGCGGTGTGCTTGGCGCAGTGCGTCGGCGCTGCCTGATCGGAGTCGATGCCAGTTCTTGCCGCCGCCTGATCGCTCGCTTACCGCTGCGCCTGCCGCCGCCCTACTGCCGCCCGCTCACTGAGAATCGGCAGCGCCAGCGTTCCCATGCGTGCCCGGCGCCACGCGGTCGGCGCCGCCGTAGAACAGCGCAAGCGTCTCGTCTCGGAACTCGGGGAAGTACCCGCCGTCGATTGCGTCGCGGATATCTCCCAGCAGCTTCACGAAGAAGCGCTCGTTATGGATCGTCGCCAGCGTGCTTGCGGTCATCTCGCGCGTGTGCACCAGGTGGTTGAGGTAGGCGCGCGTGTAATGCGTGCAGGTGTAGCAGTCGCACGTGGGGTCAAGCGGGCGGAAGTCGTGCTTCAACGCGGCGCGCTTGATGTTCCACCTGCCGGTGCGCGTGTAAATCGCGCCGTTGCGCGCCTCGCGGGCGGGCGCCACGCAATCGAACGTGTCGCCTCCGTTTTCCACCGCGGCGAAGATGTCGTCGATGGCGGCGATACCCAGCACATGGCGCGGCTTGTCTTCCGGCAGTTCGTCACAGATCCAGCGGCAGGTGTCGCCCAGGATTCGCTTTTCGATGGCGCCACCGATGCCGAAGCCGTCGAAGTCCAGCGAGGCGATCTCGCGGGCGGCGAGGTGGCGCAGATCCTCGTAGTTCGCGCCCTGCACCACGCCGAACAGCGCCTGGTACGGCTTGCCCAGCCGGGCTTGCGTGAGCCGCTCGTGCTCGGCGACGCAGCGTTTCGCCCAACGGAACGTGCGTTCCACCGAGCGCTCCTGGTAGCCGCGCGTGTTCATGAGCGTCGTCAGCTCGTCGAACGAGAACATGATGTCGGCGCCGATCTTGTGCTGGATGCCCATCGAAATCTCGGCGGAGAAGCGCTTCTTGGCGCCGTTGAGCGGCGACTTGAAGGTCACGCCGTCCTCGTCCACGAACGCGAGGCGTTCCTTGCCCTTGGCGATCACGTCATCGGACTTCATGCCGTTCACATCCATCGCGAGCGTCTTCTTGAAGCCCGCACCGAGCGACAGCACCTGGAAGCCGCCCGAATCGGTGTAGGTGGGGCCGCCCCAGTTCATGAAGCATCCCAGGCCGCCCGCTTCGTCGAGCACATCCTCGCCGGGGCGTTCGAACAGGTGGAAGGCGTTCGCCAGCAGACACTGCGCGCCCAGGTCGCGCATCTGCTCGGGCAGCACGCCTTTCATCGTCGCCTGCGTGGCGACCGGCACGAACGCCGGCGTCGCGATGTCGCCATGAGGCGTGTGGATCACGCCGGTGCGGCCGTGGCGGTCGGGAATGCGCGTGCCGATCGTGAAGCCGAATGCCGAGCGGTCGCCGGGCTTGCCGGGCTGTGCGCCGAGCGGTTCCGCCGGCCAGCGCTGCGCCGTGGGGGCGACGGTGCTGTGCGTGACGGTGCTGTGTGCAGCGGTGCCACTGGCGGCGTTTTCTTGCGGAATTGGTGCGGTGATGCCCTCGGAAGTCATGCTCTTAGATTACGCGACAGGCTTGATTGGCTTGCGGTCCGTGAATGTGATCCGTGGATTGCGGCTGTTGCCGTTCGTTCGACTGGTGTTCGCGATCGATGCGGGAAACTTGCACGGGAATCGGAGGATTTCTTTCGTGGCGTATTTAGAGGGCTTTCAGGATTGTGTCCTTTACTCTTTCTCAGCACACGAATGCGGCGGGGCAACCCGCGAATGCACGAAGGAGCATGAAGCATGAGCGACAACGATTCCCAGCGGGATCCTCAGCAGGATTCCTGGAACCAGGTCTCGTGGAATTCGGATTCCAGCAATTCCGGCAACCAGACTTCCAACAATCAGACTTTCGGCCAGTCCAATGATCAGGCGACGGGCGATCAGGCAGCCAACAATCAGGCAGCCGGCACCCAGGCAGCCCAGCCAGCAACCGACGCCCAGGCAACGAACGATGCGGCATCGCAGCCCACGCGGCCGCTGTTCGCGGCATCCGATGCGCAGCCCACGCAGCCGATTCAGTCCGTCTACACGTCCGGCTCGTCGACCACGCAGCCGACCCAGACGATTCCGGACCCCACGCCTGATTACGGCGCGGCGGCACAGCGCCCCGCCGAATCCACCGGCTACCGTCTCGCACCGGGCTATGGTGCGTATTCCACCGGTTATGGTCAGAACGGCAACGCCGCCTATGGCCAGAACGCTGGCTATCAGAACAGCTACCAGAGCGGCTACCAGGCGCCGCAGGCGGGCAACGCCAACCCGGGCAACCCCAGCAATCCGACTGGCGCAGGCTACGCGCCGAACGCGGCACAGCCCGGCCAGCCCGGTCCGTCGCCGTTCGGCGGCAACGGCGCGAACGGCAATGGCGCCAACGGCAACGGTGTCAATGGCAACGACGGCCCGCAGCAGCCGCAGTCCCCCGCAGCAGCACAGAAGCATGGCGTCTCCCCGGTCCTCACGGCGGTCATCGCCGCCATCGTCGCGGTCGCGCTGTCGCTTGCCATCGGCTTCGCCGCCGTCGAACACGGTTGGATCAAGGTCGGCTCGACCACCACCTCCACCACCACGCTCAAGAGCTCCACCGGCTCGGATTCCGGCTCCTCCACGCAGGTCGCGGACGGCTCCGACTGGGTCACGGTCGCCAAGAACGTCAACAACTCCGTCGTCTCCATCCTCGTCACCACGAGCGAAGGCAGCGCTCGCGGCTCCGGCGCCATCCTCGACACGGACGGCCATGTGGTGACCAACAACCATGTGGTCTCCGACGCCTCCAAGATCTACGTGACGCTCTCCGACGGCTCGATGTACGAATCCACCGTGGTGGGCACGGACGCCACCACCGATCTCGCGGTGCTCAAGATGAACACGGTGCCCAGCGGCCTGACCCCCATCACATTCGCTGATTCCGACAGCCTGGCGGTGGGCGAGTCCGTGATGGCCATCGGCAACCCGCTCGGCCTGTCGAACACCACCACCACCGGCATCATCTCCGCCCTGAACCGCCCGGTCTCCACCTATGACTCGACGTCGTCCAACTCCTCGGTGGTCGTGACGAACGCCGTGCAGATCGACGCCGCCATCAACCCGGGCAACTCGGGCGGCCCGACGTTCAACAGCGCCGGCCAGGTCATCGGCATCAACTCGTCGATCGCCACCACGAGCACCTCGTCGAGCTCCGACTCTTCGTCGTCCGGCTCGATCGGCATCGGCTTCGCCATCCCGTCTAACCTCGTCAAGAGCGTGTGCGACCAGATCATCAACTCCGGCTCCGTGGAGCACGTGCAGCTCGGCGTGAAGGTCTCCACCCAGTACATCGAGTACAACAACGGCTACCGCGCCGGCGCCCAGATCGAGAGCGTCACCTCCGGCTCCGCCGCCGAGAAGGCCGGCCTGCAGCAGGGCGACCTGATCGTGGCCTACAACGGCAACCTCGTCAACAGCTCCTCCTCGGTGCTCGGCTATGTGCGCGCCACCAACAAGGGCGACACGGTCACGCTCACGGTGATCAGGAACGGCCAGATGCAAGACATCCAGGTCACGATGGACCAGGTGGAATCCAGCACCTCGTCGTCCTCCTCGTCGAGCAACGGTAGCAGCAACAACGGCAACAGCAACGGAAACAGCGGCAACGGCGACAGCGGCGGCCTCTACGATCCGTTCGGACTCTTCGGCAACGGCCAGAACTGACGGCAGCGGTGATGATTGCAATTCGAACACATCGAAAAACAACCATTGCGAAAACAACCGTTACGCCCACGGCATAGCCCATAGGATCCCGTGAGCGGGGTTCCAAGGGTTCAAGTGCACTGCACTGCCGTTCGCAGCCGACGCAAAACGCCTCCCATCCTTGCGCAACACGCGGGGATGGGAGGCGTTTTGCGTGCAATGGCAACGCTGAGGTGATGCAGTGACGTTTCCGTCGGCGTGGCAATTGCCGGTTCCCCGCCCAAATGTGAGACGATAGGGGAGAGGTAAGAAGACGAGGCGGGAGGGAAACCGCGACACCTTGTCACCCTTCACACACCAAGGAACAACCCCGCGCATTGCGGTGCACGGGACACGTGAAAGGTAGGGCGTTTCCATGAAAACGGTTTGGAAAACGGTATGGAACATCTGCACGATGGTGCCGATGCTGCCCATCGTGATACTGAGCGTCATCCCCATTGCGTTGTGCCAAGGGCCAGCGCCGCGCGTCAGCCACGGCATCGTCATCGCGGTCGTGGCGATCTGCCTGATCGAAACGGTCATTGGCATGATCAAGGACATCCGCGAAGGCCATGTGGGTCTCGACATCCTGGCGGTCATCGCGCTCATTTCCACGCTTGCCGTGCGCGAATACTGGGCGGCGTGGGTCGTGGTGCTCATGGTCTACTCCGGCGCGGCCATCGAGCATTATGCCGAAAGCGCTGCAAAGTCCAACCTCAGCAAGCTGATGGAGGCGGCGCCGACCATCGCCCACATCGCGACCGACGAGACCGGCCATGATTGGGATGACCAGACCGTGGACGCGGTGAAGATCGGCGACATGATCGTGGTGCGCCCTGGCGAGACGGTGCCGGTCGATGGCATGTTGCTCGACGGCGAGGCGACGCTCGACCTCTCCCAGGTCAATGGCGAACCGGTGCCGCGCACCATCTACTCCGGCCAGAAGGTGCTGTCCGGCTCCATCAACGGCGACGCGATGTTCCGTCTGCGCGCCACCGAGGTCGCGCGCGACTCGCAATACCAGCGCATCCTCCAGATGGTCATGAACGCGCAGAGCTCGCGCCCCGCTGTTGTCAAGACCGCCGACCTGCTCGCCGTGCCATTCACGGTCATTTCGCTCGTCATCGCCGGTGTCGCATGGTTCGTGGCGCAGACGCCTGTGCGCTTCGCCCAGGTGCTCGTGCTCGCCACACCATGCCCGCTGCTCATCGCCGCCCCGGTGGCGTACCTGGCAGGCACCGGCCGCCTGGCGCGCAACGGCATCCTCATCAAGTCGCAAGACATCCTGGAGACCTTGGGGCGCGTGTCCCATGTGTTCTTCGATAAGACCGGCACACTCACGAGCAAGCAGCCGCAGGTCATCCGCCTCGACCGGCCGGACCCGACGCGCATCCTCGACAAGCTCGACATGTCGGACTCCTCGATCATTGCGCTCGCCGGCCTTATCGAGAACTATTCGGTGCACATCCTTGCCCCCGGCATTGTGGCGGCAGGCGAGAAGGAATACCAGAAGCACCCGGACCTGCGCCGCGAGGTGAACGACGTGCGTGAGGAGTCCGGCCAGGGCATCGAAGGCGTGGTCTCCGGGCACCGCGTGCGCGTGGGCCGCTTCGGCTATGTGATGGACGTGGTGGACGATGACGTGATCATTGGCAAGATCCGCCCCACCGACCCCGGCGAGCTGTTCGAGGATCTGCCGGATGACTGCATGGGCACGTTCATCACGATCGACGGGCAGATCGCCGCGCGCATTGTGCTGCGCGACCTGCCGCGCCCCAACTCCGCCGCCGCCCTCAACGAGCTGCGCCGCCTGGGTGTCAAGCGCCTCACGATGCTCACTGGCGACAAGCCGACCGCCGCAAAGAAGATCGCCGCCCAGGTGGGCATCGACGACGTGCGCTACGAGCTGCTGCCGGAAGAGAAAGCCGACGCGGTGAAGGCCGCGCGCGACGAGATGCCCAACAAGGCGCCGTGGTGGGACCGCATGCTTATGCGCTACGTGGGCGAGTCCCTCACCCGCGCTGTCACGATGATGGTGGGTGATGGCGTCAACGACGCCCCGGTGCTGGCATCCGCCGACATCGGCATGGCGATGACGGACGGCACGAGCACCGCCGCATCGGAATCCGCGCAGGTCGTCATCATGAACGACAACATCGAGATGGTGCCCCGCGCCATCCTCATCGCCCGCCAGACCAAGCGCGTCATGCTTCAGGCCGTGCTTATCGGCCTGGGTCTGGCGATCATCGGCATGGTGTGCGCGGCGTTCAACCTCATCCCTGCGGTCATCGGCGCCATCCTGCAGGAGGCGATCGACGTGATCTCCATCACCTGGGCGCTCACGGCACTCATCGACCGCAAGAAGTGACGCGTGAGACGTGGTGTGCCGAAGGCAGCCACATCGCGCAGGCATGACGGCGGGGCGGCGCAGCGAGGTCTTTCGCTGCGCCGCCCCTACGATTACTATCGATTCCTATGACTGACAACACTGAGAATCCTTCTGCCAACGCCGCTGCTGATACGGCGGAGGCCGCCAACAACGCCGCGGCTTCCCGCCCTCTGCGTGTCGCTGTCGTGGGCGCCGGCCCCGCCGGCGTGTACACCACCGACATCCTGCTGCGCCAGCTCAAGCAGCGCGGCCCCGAACTCGGCCTGGGCGACGATGCCACGATCGATCTGTACGAGAAGCTGCCGGTGCCGTTCGGCCTTGTGCGCTACGGCGTGGCGCCCGACCATCCGTCCATCAAGTTCATCCAGGGCGCGCTCGCCAAGACCTTCAACAACCCGAAGATCCACCTGTTCTGCGACGTGGAATTCGGCAAGGACGTGACTCTCGACGAGATGCGCGACCGCTATGACGCCATTGTGTTCGCCACCGGCGCCGTGGACGACAAGCCTCTGCGCATCCCCGGCCACGACCTGAAGCGCGTGTACGGTGCGGCGCATTTCGTCGAATGGTACGACGGCTACCCCGCCGGCCCGCGCACCTGGCCGCTCACCGATGAGGCGGTCGCCGTCATCGGCGGCGGCAACGTGGCGATGGACGTGGCGCGCGAGCTCGTGCGCAACGCCGACGACCTGCTGGGCACCGACATTCCCAATAACGTCTACGACGGCATCAAGTCCAACGTCTGCAACGAGCTCCACCTGTTCGTGCGCCGCGACGTGGCGCATGCCAAGTTCTCGGTGCAGGAGCTGCGCGAGCTCGAGAAGCTGCCCGGCGTGCAGCTCATCGTGAACGAGGATGACTTCGAGCTCTCCGACGAGACGCTCGAAGTCGCCGCGGACGACAAGCTCACCCGCCAGATGGTCGAGGAGCTTTTCGTGATCCGCGACATGGCGGAAGACATGAGCTACGACGGCGGCACCGACTTCCAGGGCCAGCCGGCGAACAAGCGCTACTACCTGCACTTCAACTCCAACCCGGTCGAGGTGCTTGCCGATGCGGATGGCGGCGTGGCGGGCGTGCGCGTCGAGCGCACCGTGACGTCCCCCGAGGGCAAGATGACCGGCACCGGCGAGACCTATGACGTGCCGGTGCAGGCCGTGTACCACGCGATCGGCTACAAGCCGGCGTCGGTGAACGGCGTCGCCTATGACGAGAAGGGCACCCGCCTGCTCAATGTCGAAGGCCGCATCCAGACCGCGGACGCCGCTGAGGGTGGCGAGACCGTACCCTACGTCTACGCGACTGGCTGGGCGAAGCGCGGCCCCGTGGGCCTCATCGGCTCCACGAAGTCCGACGCCTTGGAGACCGTCAACAACATCCTCGACGACTGGGCTGCCAGCGGCAAGGCCGGTCGCGTCGCCGCCGAGGCGGGCGACGAGGCCGAGGTGCTCGACTTCCTCCACGGCAAGGGCCTGCAGCCCATCGGCCGCGAAGGCTGGGACCGCGTGGTCGCCTACGAGCACGCGCAGGGCGAGAAGGTGGGCCGCGAGCACATCAAGCTCGTCGAGCCCGACCAGATCCGCCGCGTGGCGCGTGGCGAGGAAACCGCCTGAGCTGCCTGCACCGCCGAAGCTGCCCGAACCGCATGCCTGCTTGCGTGTGTGATGGCGCATGAGCCGGCCCTGAGCCTTTCGCCCAGGGCCGGCTTTTTCGTCTCCAGCGGAATTCGGCAAGAATTCCGCGCAACGGCGCCGATATTCATCATTCCTCCATGTTCATCCCGTACTCTGGAATCATGAATAACGGTTCCATGCACGTCCACGGGCATTTCAACGGACTCAAGACCACGCTGCTCTTTGCCCTCATGTGGGGCCTCGTCATGCTCATCTGGTGGGCCACCGGAGCATCGGAAGACACGCTTATCTTCTACGTGGTCCTCGGCGTGGGTATGAACTTCTTCAGCTACTTCTTCTCCGACAAGCTGGCGCTCGCCTCCATGCACGCGCAACCCGTCACCGAGCAGGAGGCGCCGGAGCTGTACCAGATCGTGCGCGAGCTCTCCACGAAGGCGGGCAAGCCGATGCCACGCATCTACATCGCGCCCACCATGAGTCCCAACGCCTTCGCCACAGGCCGCAACGAGCGCCACGCCGCCGTGTGCTGCACGCAGGGCATCCTGCAGATCTGCTCCTGGCGCGAGATCCGAGGCGTGCTCGGCCACGAGCTCATGCACGTCTACAACCACGACATCCTCACGAGTGCCATCGCCGCCTCGATGGCGAATGTCATCACTTACCTGGGCTATGCGCTCATGTATTTTGGCGGCAGGGATGACGATGACCGCGGCGGCAACCCGCTTGGTGCGCTGCTCGCTTACATCCTCGCGCCCATCGGCGCTTCGCTCATCCAGCTCGCCATCTCCCGCACCCGCGAATACGACGCGGACGAGGACGGCTCCAAGCTCACCGGCGACCCCGCGGCGCTCGCCTCCGCATTGCAGCGCATCGAGCATGCCGTGGATTCGGGCAACACGATTCCCGTCACCTCCAGCACACAGACCACCGCCGCGATGATGATCGAGAGCCCGTTCAAAGCGAAGGGCATTCAGAAGCTGTTTTCCACGCACCCGCCGACCGAGGACCGCATCGCCCGCCTGCGCCAGATGGACCGCGAGATGCACGGTTCCCTCGCCGACTCCGCGGCGGCGCCGCAATATTCCCAGTACGCACAGCCGCCCTATGCACAGCAACCGTATGCACAGTCGCCCTCGCCGTTCGCGCAAAACCAACCGAGCCAATCGGGCTACCAGCAGAACCCATACCAGCAGTATCCGCAGCGCTGAACGGCACACTGCCATCGTGTCGGCTGCCGGCGGTTCGCAGGCTCTTTTCAGCCAATCGCTATAGAATCGCGTTGACTGAAATCATCGGCCATGCCACACATTGCTGGTCGGGATTCCAATCCGGAAATCACCATGCATTCACGATGCATATCGCAATGCAGCACGCACCTGGAGGCATCATGGCCCGCATTCGTTTCTCTCGCGTTCATCTTTCCCGCACCACTGCCGCACGCACCATCGCCGCGCTGTCGGTGCTTGCGCTCGCCGGCACCGGTCTCGCCGCCTGCGGTTCCAAGGATTCGGGCACATCCGCCATCAGCGCCGCGACGCTGAGCGCCACCGGTTCCACGACGCCTGCCACCGACGCTTGCGCCAACATCCCCAACAGCTACATCCAGGAGTCGAGCAAGGCCTACACCGCGTCGCTGGCGAGCGATTGCGCGGTCACCGTCAAGGCAGTCGGCGAATCGCTCTACAACTCCATGCTGTACAAAGACGGCACGATGAAGCAGCTCAGCGACGGTGCCTTCTCGTGGAGCACCGATGCAAGTGTGACCTACACCTACGTGCCGGAGGGCAAGCTCACCAAGGATGCCTTCGCCGACGTCTACGCCGCGGCGCAAAGCGCGGGCATCTCGGACTCCGACATGACCAAGTACGCCTGGCTGTACTACCTGCCGGACGGTAGTGACGCCAGCTCCGCCGAGATCTTCCGCGAGTACTCCGACACCGAGGCCAGCGCGTCCGCCAGCGCATCCGCGTCCGCGGCGGTATCCAGCGCCTCCGCCTACGCCTCCTCCGATTCCGCAACGAATTCCTCGGCAGACTCCTCCACCAGCGCCGAGTGATTGGCACTGAGTGATTGGCACTGAGTGATCTCAGGCGGCCGGGGCTCGTCGCGCGAGCGGGATGAAAGGCGCCGGGCGTCAGTAGGAGCTGGTTGCGAGAATCGAGAATAGGCGGCATGAACAGGCGGAACCCAGCGGTCCGCCATAGCGCTCGCGGGCATCGCGGGTGCGCCATGGCACTGGCTGTGCTAGACTCACTTCTCGCAACTACTCTGCGGGCGTAGTTCATCGGTAGAATGGAAGCTTCCCAAGCTTCAGAGGCGGGTTCGACTCCCGTCGCCCGCTCCACCAGCCGGTCCACCGACCGGCTTTTTCATTTCCGCCCAACTCCTCTGCCCAGTCTTCTTCCGCCCAACTTGGCATATCGGCCAGCATTTGGCACTGAAATGCCCCGCAATGCCGGCCATAACCCCAAGTTGGGCAGGAGGTAATCTCGCCCAGCTTGGCATTGGGGGTCATCAACATGAACATCGGGTGTCGCTGCGTGTTGCGTGCGGCAAACCGCCGATAATGGATGCATGACGATTGCGACCCCCGAACGCTACGCGCAGATGTATGACGCCGCGCGCAAAGGCGGCTATGCCCTGCCTGCCATTAACGTAACCAGCTCCCAGACCCTCAACGCCGCGCTGCAAGGCCTGGCGGACGCCGAGTCGGACGGCATCATCCAGGTGTCGGTGGGTGGCAGCGCCTATTTCTCCGGCCAGCGCGTCGCCGACCGCGTCACCGGGTCGCTCGCGATGGCGGCGTTCGCCCGCGAGGTCGCCAAGAAGTACCCGCACATCACGGTGGCGTTGCACACCGACCATTGCGCCAAGCAGTACCTCGACGAATGGGTGCGCCCGTTGCTCGACATCGAGGCGGATGAAGTGGCGCACGGCCGCGATCCGATCTTCAACTCCCACATGTGGGACGGCTCCACCGTCTCGCTTGAAGAGAACCTCACGATCGCCGAGGAGCTGCTCGAGAAGTCCCGCAAGGCGCACACCGGCCTCGAAATCGAGGTGGGCGCGGTCGGCGGCGAAGAGGACGGCATGACCGGTGCCATCGACGAGAAGCTCTATTCCACGCCAGCGATGGGCATGGAGGTCGCGCGCCGCCTGGGGCTGGGCGAGAGGGGCCTGTACACCGCGGCGTTCACGTTCGGCAACGTGCACGGCTCCTACAAGCCCGGCTTCGTCAAGCTGCGCCCGCAGATCCTGGGCGGCATCCAGTCCATGGTGGCGCAGGCGGTGCGCGATGGCGAACTGGCCTCTCCGCTGCCGCAGGGCGCCGAGAACAAGCCATTCCTGCTCGTGTTCCACGGCGGTTCCGGCTCCACCGCCGAGGAGATCGCCCAGGCGGTGAGCTACGGCGTGGTGAAGATGAACATCGACACCGACACCCAGTACGCCTTCACCCGCGCCATCGCCGGCCACATGTTCGTCAACTACGACAAGGTGCTCAAGGTGGACGGCGAGGTGGGCGCCAAGGCGCAGTACGACCCACGCTCGTGGGGGCGCGAGGCTGAGGATTCGATGGCGAAGCGCGTCGTCGAGGCCTGCCAGCAGCTCGGTTCCGCCGGCAAGGCGCTGCGCTAAGACAGGTGGAGCGGGCTGGTCAGTCCGCCGTGTCGCCCTGTGCATGGGGTCGTGTGGTTGCACAACATGGTCGCGTGCACAGGGCGTTTGCATTGCGCAACTGCCTCCCGGCCTGATACCGCATTCCACACTGTGGGCGCACTGCACGCTTGGAAACCCTAGCGGTAGAGCCATCGCGATAGTCTGTGAGAGCACGACTAGGGAAGGTGGCACTATGCCTGGAATCGTTCTTATCGGCACCCAATGGGGAGACGAAGGCAAGGGCAAGGCGACGGATTTGATCGGCACGAAGGTCGATTACGTCGCCCGTTTCAATGGCGGCAACAACGCAGGTCACACGGTTGTGGTCGGCGACAAGAAGTACGCGCTGCACCTGCTGCCTTCCGGCATCATCAGCCCCACCGCCACGCCGGTCATCGGCAATGGCGTGGTGGTCGATCCCGCGGTGCTGCTGCAAGAGATCGCCAACCTCGAGGAAGGCGGCGTGGATTGCTCCAAGCTGCTGCTCAGCGACTCCGCGCACATCATCGCCCCGTACCACCGCGAGCTCGACAAGGTGACCGAGCGCTTCCTGGGCAAGCACAAGATCGGCACCACCGGCCGCGGCATCGGCCCCACCTACGCCGACAAGATCAACCGCGTGGGCATCCGCGTGCACGACCTGTACAACCCCAGCCATCTGCACGACAAGGTCGAGGCATCGCTTCACCAGAAGAACCAGATGCTCGTCAAGCTGTACAACCGCCGCCCCGTCGACATCGACAAGACCACCGACTACCTGCTCGAGATGGGCGAGAAGCTGCGTCCGTACGTGGCGAACACCCAGGTGATCCTCAACAAGGCGCTCGACGAAGGCAAGACCGTGCTCTTCGAGGGCGCGCAGGCGACGATGCTCGACGTGGACCACGGCACCTACCCGTATGTGACGTCGTCGAACCCGACCGCGGGCGGTGCGTGCACCGGCACCGGCGTGGGCCCCACGAAGATCAACCGCGTCATCGGCGTGGGCAAGGCCTACATCACCCGCGTGGGCGAGGGCCCGTTCCCCACCGAGCTGTTTGACGAATCCGGCACCTGGCTGCGCGAGCAAGGCCACGAGTACGGCGTGACGACGGGCCGCCCGCGCCGCTGCGGTTGGTTCGACGCCGTCGTGCAGCGCTACGCCACCCAGGTCAACGGTCTCACCGACTTTGTGCTCACCAAGCTCGACGTGCTCACCGGCCTTAAGTCCATCCCGATCTGCGTCGCCTACGACGTGGAGAACGCCGACGGCACGCACACCCGTTACGACGACATGCCCACCGATCAGGACGTCTTCTCCCGCGCCAAGCCGATCTACGAAGAGATGCCTGGCTGGACGGAGGATATCTCGAACTGCCACACGTTCGATGAGCTGCCCGCCAACACCCAGGCCTATGTGAAGCGCCTCGAGGAGCTCTCGGGCTGCCGCATCTCCGCCATCGGCACGGGCGCCGCGCGCGACCACATCATCTCCGTGCACAACCTGCTCGGGGAGGACTGACCGGCATGGCGGATTCTGAAGCTTTGCACAAGGATTCTGCCGCTTATGCACCGGCCGATGCCGCTCAGCCGGCCGCCGATGACCACGCCGTGCCAGCGTCCGAACCCGCACCTGCCTACAATCCTCTGACCGATTGGGGCGTGTACGCCGCGGTGTTCTGCGGCGGCTTCGTCGGCACCCTGCTGCGTTACGCGCTGTCGGTCGCGTTGCCGCAAAACGGCTCGGCGGGCGGGGTGCTCTACTGGGGCACCTTCACCGCCAACATGCTTGCCGCGTTCGTCTACGCGGCGGTCGCGGCGTATCTTGGCGCCGCGTCGTGGATGGGCGCTCGCCGCAAGGAGCGCACGAACCGCGCTCTCGGCATGGGCCTGTGCGGCGGCCTGTCGACGATGTCCACGTTCGCTCTGGAAGGCTTCACCCAGCTGCGCGTCGCGCAGGACGCCGCTGACGCCGCCTCCCAGAGCGTGGGCGGCACCTCAATCGTGGTGACTACCGCAGGAGCCGGTCCCACCGTTCCCGCCAACGTTGCGTTCGTCATCTATGTGGCGCTCACCTACGTGGTCGGCGTGCTGCTTGCCTACGCAGGCTCCGCAGTGGGCACTTCCCTGGGTGCCAAGGCCGCTGCCGGGCATTCTGGGCCGGATTCCGCTTCCACGGTCGCTGACGCGCCATCTGGGTCGGTTTCCGCAGGCGTTTCCGTGGATGCGGGCAATGCTGCTGATTCTGATACGTCCGAAAGCCCTGATGCATCCGCAAGCTCTGATGCATCCGAAAGCGAGGTGAAGTGATGTCATCCTTCGTTCTGGCTCTCGGCATCGCGGCGCTCGGTGGCCTGGGCGCCGTCGCCCGCTTCACCATCGATACGCAGATCAAGCGTGCCTACAAGGCGGCGTTCCCGCTCACCACGCTGCTTATCAACGCCATCGCCAGCTTCCTCGCCGGCATGTTCGCCGCAATGGCGGCGTATGGCGCGATGGGCGCCGACGCGAAGCTGCTGCTCGCCACCGGTTTCTGCGGCGGCCTGTCGACCTTCTCGACGGCGATCAACGAGATCACCTCGCTGCTCAAGAGGGACCGCCTCGGCACCGCCGCCGCCTACATGGCGACCTGCGTCATCGTGCCGCTCCTGTGCGTCATCGCCGGCTACGCCGTCATCTAAGCGGGCTGCACGAGCCACGAGCTATCTGTCTAAGCCGTCTGTCCGAGACGTCTCCTGAGCTAGGGTCCGTCCATGCCACCTGCCGGTGCCGTCTCATTGCCGGCACCGGCCTGTTACCTGATCGACAGCGGCTCTGTTCTCCACCTGATTGCCGGATTTCAATAATCCTCAACCCCAACCGCCCGCGGTGTGAGCCCACCTCATACCGCGGGCGTTCGTGTATCTCATGGGAAGTTTGTGGCGATTTGTGATTGTTGTGTGTGGGTTTTGTGTGTGTTGCGGTCCCGCTCATGGCGTGAAATGGGTGGGAATCTGAAACCGTGATATTGCGCCGGTGCTCTGGTCTTCAGTATCATTGGAGTGGGAATCCGGCATGGAAGCAAAGGAGGCGATGGGATGAAGGTCTACGATTATTATGAAACGGGCGATGGCGTGAAGGTCACGCATTCGGAACTGACGGCGTCGGGGGTACGGGTGTTCTTCGACAGAGGTGCTCAGCATTGCGAAGTCGCTTTGCCACAGGGCGTCATCGTGCGCAACGATGGATTCAGCGACGCACAGGCTTCCGCTTTCCTTTTGAGTGCCGTTCGTGGCAGGAAGGCGATTTTCGACTATGCCTCCAATGGAGGTGTGGCGCATGCCTGGGCTGTATAGGATCAATGGCTTTCTTGTGTATTTCTGGGCGAACGAGAGCGGTGAGCCGGTGCATGTGCACGTCTCGAGGGGAGGCCGGCAAAGCAATCCGCAAAGTTTTGGATTCTCGAGAACGGCGAGGTGTCGCTCGCGAAGGGGTCGCCCGACATGACGGCGAAGGAATTACGGGGCATTCAGGACTTCGTGCGTTCCGTGTCACCTGAAATCGTTTTGGCATGGCAGGAGATGTTCGGGTATGTGCGGTTCCATGAGTGATGCCCGTCCGGTGGGTGATGGCTCGTGCGATGCTATCGAAGTGCCTGGCGGCGTTGTCGGTGACGGTGTCGGGCTGCGGCGGTTGGGTGAGTGCGAGGGGTTCATGGTGTATTTCAATCCGGTCAACGGCAGGCTCATTTGCGAGAGGGAGTCCGATGTCGCGACCGTGTTGCTCGAGTACCCTTCGTTGGAGCTGGTGCATGGCTGGAGCGTCTCGCAGCGGGACTTGGACCGTCTGCTTGCGGTGCTTCCTGGTTTCCTGGCTTCCGTGGTGCCGCGTGGCTGATGGCCAGTCGTTTTGTGATTGTTGTGTGTGGGTTTTGTGTGTGTTGGCGTGTCGTGGGTCGTGTGTTTGTTATGTTTGTCGCACTCGTGGTTGGCGGGGCGGTGTCGCCTTGCTGCCGTGGGAGGCTGATAGGGCAGGAAAGAGGAATGATGCATCCGGTCAAATCAAAGAAGACGCTTGATGACCATTCCCGCATGGCGTCCCGCCCGAGGGGGCGTGTGGCGGATGGGCGGGCGCGGAGGAACTGGCGCACGGCGTTCTTCGCCGAGCTGGTTGTCTTCGTGGTCCTGCTGGCGCCGCTTGTCTGGCAGCTGGTGTATCCGAGCCTGTCGCCGGAGGTGGTCCTCACGTCGGTGTCCCCTGACGGCGGCTACACATTGCAGGTGGCGAAGCACCCGGCGTTCGGCCGGAGGGTCCCTGTGGACGTGACCCTCCGCACCACGGACTCCGACGGGGGCTACCGGGGGAGGGAGGCCAGCAGGAGCTTCGCGGTGAGCCGGGGATCCGGCTTCCCGGAGGGCCTGCGGGCGCGGTGGGACGGCGGGGGCGTCGTGGTCTTCCTGCCATCCGACGAGAACCGGCCGGTCGCGGTCCGCCTGGACTTCGACATGTGCCTGTCTCTTGGATAGGGGGCGGCGTGTTCAGGAGGATGGATGGTTTCGACGCGTTGGACGAGCGTGAGGCCTGCGCGGGGCGGCGGGCGGGGTCGAGTCCCGTGCCGTTCGTCTGCGCCTGTTTTGTCGTGGCGTTCCTGATCGCTCCGTGCTGCTTGGTCTGGGGCTTCCTGTTCGATGCCCATTCCGCGGACAGGCGCGCGGCGTGTTCGCAGGTCACGGCGTCCACGGCCGACGGGAGCCGTTCGATCACCGTGAACGCTTTATCCTTCGGGGTGTACGACCTGACGTTCGATACCGGGAGGTACGAGGTCACGGTCACGCAGCGCGATGCGTCGGGGGACGTGGTCACGGACACGACGACGTATCTGGGTGCGTTGGAGGGTTGCGTCGCCGTGGTCAACGAGGAGTACGGCGAGGTCTTCATGTATGACGTCGAGGAGATTTCGGACCCTTCGGAGGTGGTGAGCGATTGGGGGAGCGACTTCACCGGTTCGAAGCCTCCTTACTCGTGGCCGGCGTTCCGCATCTACTGGAAGGACATGGAATCGTCATGAGCACAGAGCCCAGGGCAAACACGCCCGGCGACGGCAGTGTGGAAAAACCGGATGGCAGCGCTGGCAAGGCTTCCGATGCCCAAGGCGCGCTTGATGCCCGCCGTGTGCTCGCGAAGGTTGTGCTGGCGTTCGTCATGCTAGCACTGGGAATCACGTCCCTGTTCCCGTATGGTTTGGGAACTTATGAGTACCCGCAATACTCGGGCTGGGTCCCTCGGGAAATTACGTGCCCTGGCGTCGTGGGCACATGCATGCAATTGTCGTTGGCGCAAACGCTGAACGGCAAGGACCTGACCTTCGTCATACCCCGATGTGCGGCGGGCGATCCGATCGTCACCGAGATAGGTGTCGATGTGCGCACCCTGGATGGCGGAAAGGGCGGAAGATACGTGCGTATCACCTTCCCGGGCTGCCCGTCCAATGAGAGTCTTGTTGCCCGCGTTCAGGCGGCGCGATGAACAGAGCCAGTCTGATTGCTGCGGGTGATTTCGCAACGGTGTTGTTTTATGTCGTGGTGCCCGTATTCCTCGCCACCTTCCTCATCGTCGCGCTGTGTACGTTCGCGTTTGTGGTCTTCTTCGTGTGCTGGCTTGTGGAGCGGAGGAGGCCAGACGGCGGTTCGGATGCACTGCACGGCTTGTCGTTCGTGGCGAACGCCTTGATCGTCTGCTCCCTGGTGTTCCTGTGTTCTTTCGGCCTGACCAAGGTGCCCGTTCTAGGCAATTGCACATGGTGCCAGTCTGCGTCGCCTGACGGTACATACACCCTTCAGGCCGACAGGGTGGCATGGTACTCGCTGGCCGGAGTACCCACCCGGTTCACGTTGAGACATGTCGATTCCTCTGGTGACGTGCTGGAGTCGCGATCGACCATCGTATATGTGCCGTCGGTAGATGAGGTGACTTTCCAGAGCGAACCGTGTGCGGTGGAATGGGGAGAAGGGCACGTCGACATCGGGGCTCAACGCCGATTCGATACCCGGCCCGATTACTTCTTCTCGTTCTATTGGGATGATCAGATTCCCGCACAGGAGTGACCAATGTGAGAATAACCGTCTGCTTGCGGCACTTCCCGCGGCCATTTGCTCGGGGTGTCTCTCCCGCATCGCTGCAGCCCAAGTCTTGTATAATCGTGATTAGTATAATCATGATTATACAAGACGCATTTCGCCCGAAAATCGTTGCAATTCCGCGTCTTTCAGGCTGTATGAAAAGAAGCTGAGAGCGTTAGTTGCCGGTATTCGCATCCATGAATGCTTCGCAATCGTTCCCGGAACCGATGATTGAATCTGATTGCATCAATCGATGCGAGTCGGATAGTGACAACAAGTCGGTCTGGGTTTTGCTTCATCTGTTTGATACTTCGTGACTGCTGCAGTGATATCTGCATCAGAAAGGGAAAGGTCAAGTACTTTCGCGACTTGGGGGTACAAAGCCATTACGTCATTTTCGTTCCCGAACAGATAAACTCTCTGCATTTTCCCGTTGCGATACACAACGGTGTCGACGGAAACGCCGTTGATGGTTCCGTGGACACCGGCGGATTCTTTATATGCGTCTAATCGATACTCAACTCGGCTATGAGGGCCGCCCTGCTTATGCTCCTCGTAAGGGTTGAATGTCTCCGTGCCCATCACCTCGGCATTCGTCGATGCGGCTATTGCTGAAATGAGCTGTTGCGATTGTGCACTGAGGTCAATCGTCGGAGATGCGTTCGCGCTAGGGGGCGTTGTGGAGACGGTGGCTGAGGTTGTTGCGCTCGCCGTCGCTGAAGATACCTCGCTCGATGGCGACTGACTGCGAGATGGTACTAAAGCGACGACGAGGACGATTGCGATTATCCCCCAGAACCACCACTTCGTGATGAATGACGGTTTCGCATGTTTGCCAGGAAACCCTTCCATGGATTCTCTCCTCACTAGAACTTGCCGTTGGCTCTAGATTCGCGGGGGGGGACATGCATTTCTGGTGTTGATATTCGATTGTCTGTTTGCGGCGCTCGCATCGTGTTCGCGCTGTATTTGCCCCGTGTCGGGACACGAGGCCGCAAGCCCGTCCATTTCTCGCTCTTGTTACGTGCTTGGGACGTGGGGGAGGATTACGATGAAGCGCATGGAGCAATCTGAAGTCGAGAAGTATCTCAAGCGCGACCACAAGGCCGATATGGAAGCCGCCGCTGAGCGCCTCAAGGGCACCGTCCGCCACACCCCGCTCATCCATTCCGACGAGTGGAGCGAACGCACCGGCTCGCAGGTCTACCTCAAGCCGGAGAACCTGCAGAAGACGGGTTCCTTCAAGCTGCGTGGCGCCTACAACAAGATCGCGTCGATGTCCGACGCGGAGCTGTCGCACGGCGTGGTCACCGCCTCCGCCGGCAACCACGCGCAGGGCGTCGCCTACGGCGCTCGCGAACGCCATGCCAAGGCGATCGTGGTCATGCCCGACATCACGCCGCCGCTCAAGGTCGACGCCACCCAAGCGCTCGGCGCCGAGGTGGTGCTGCACGGCCACGTGTTCGACGAATCCAACGCTTACGCCATCCAGCTCGCCAAGGACCGCGGCATGACCTTCATCCCGCCGTTCGATGACTATGACGTGCTGTGCGGCCAAGGCACCATCGCCATGGAGATTCTCGAGGACCTCCCCGAGGTCACCGACATCGTCGTGCCGCTCGGCGGTGGCGGCCTGGGCGCCGGCATCGCCATGGCGACGAAGATCTTCCGCCCGGATGTGCGCGTCATCGGCGCCATCCCGATCGGCAGCCCCGCGTTCAAGGAAAGCTTCATCGCCGGCCATGTGGTCGAGGCCGACGAAGTGCACACAATCGCCGAAGGCGTCGCCGTCAAGCACCCCGGCGACCTCACGTTTGCGCTGCTCCAGCAGTATCTCGACGGCCTCGTGCAGGTCTCCGAGCGCGACATCTACGAAACCATCATGACGATGATGGAGAAGCACAAGCTCGTCGTCGAAGGCGCGGGCGCGGTCTCCGTGGCGGCGCTCGGCCAGCTCGAGCTGCAGTGCAAGGCCTACAACGAGGCGTCCGGCCCGCACGTCGTGGTGCCCGTGATGTCCGGCGGCAACATCGATACGGTCACGATCGGCGCGGTCATCCAACAAGGCATGATCTCCCGCGGCCGCATCATGTCGTTCTCCGTGGAGCTTCCGGATGTGCCCGGCCAGCTCGTCAACATCGCGCGCATCCTCGCGGACCTGCGCGCCAACGTCATCGAGCTCACCCACGACCAGTTCAAGGCCGACACGCATTACTCCAACAAGGTGGTGCTCGAAGTCACCGTCGAGACCAACGGCCCCGACCACATCGCGCAGATCCTCGAGACCCTGCGCGGCGAAGGCTACGACCCCAAGCAGATCTACTGATTGCAGGCCTGGTCGCAGGTCTGGTTAAAGGTCTGATTACAGGACCAATCGGCAGGTCGTGCTGATTGGCAGATTGCGCTGATCTACATGCCGGTGCTCCCCCGATGTTCAGTTTCCGCACTGTTCATCGGGAGGGCACCGGCATGTTGCGTTGTGGGCGGATTTCACGCGGGTTGCGCAACCTCGTGCGGCTAAGCTGGGAAGCATGACATACAAGGTTGCAGTGCTGACCGGCGCCGGCATCTCCACAAGCGCCGGAATCCCCGATTTCCGAGGCCCTGACGGCGTGTGGACGAAGCATCCCGACCAGCAGAGCGTCTACGACATCGATCTGTTTCTCTCCGACAAGAAAGCCCGCGAATACTCGTGGCGCTGGCAGAAGGAAAGCCCTGTGTGGGGCGCTCAGCCCGGCACCGCGCACAAGGCGCTCGTCAAGCTCGAGAAGGCGGGGCTGCTGAGCCTGCTCGCCACGCAGAACTTCGACGCCCTCCACGAGAAGGCGGGCAACAGCCCCAGCCTCATCGTGAACCTCCACGGCACCATCGGCACGTCGCACTGCATGCGCTGCCACCACAAGTACGACACCGCCGACATCATGAACAACCTCGATGCCGAGCCCGACCCCCATTGCCACCGCCACCTGCCCTACAAGGGCGACGAGGTGTGCAACGGCCTCATCAAGACCGACGTGGTGTATTTCGGCGAATCCCTGCCGGAGGGCGCGATGGAACGCAGCATGCAGGCGGTCACAAAGGCCGACGAGTTCTGGGTGATTGGCTCGACGCTCGAGGTGTACCCCGCCGCGAGCCTGGCGCCGGTCGCCGCCCAGGCGGGCGTTCCCATCACGATCATGAACATGGGGCGCACCCAGTACGATTCGCTGGCCACCCGCCTCATCGACGAGCCGATCCAGGACGCCCTGCCCAAGCTGGTGGATGAGACCATCGCCAAGCACGGTGGCGAGAATGCCGAGATTGGCGGAGATGGCGGTGATGAGGTCGCCGAATAGGGGCTGGCACAATTCCTCAATCCTGAATCCTCAACCTCTCCTCGATTCCAAGAACTGAAAATCACGAACCCGCGGTGCCGTCAAGAGCGCGACACGCGGGTTTTTATGTTTTTCGGGGTGATTTTGGGGTCGGTCGGAGTTCGCGGGCGACTTTGAACGGGGAAGATTCGGAAATGCGACACGCCGTGGGTGGCGTGTGTTTTCAGTGGTTTTTGGGGTGTTGGGTTTGGGTGGGTTTGCGTTCCGGGGTGGAGGGGTGTATGTTCTTCTCTTGCTGCTTCGAGCGGCGGCCTCCACAGGGTGGTTGGCTGGTCC
>JAQXZM010000118.1 GCA_029227215.1 Bifidobacteriaceae bacterium
CGTGATGGTCCGTTCTGTTATGACTGTCATGCTCCATATCGTTAATCACTCCTTAGGTCATATGGCCATATGGAAATCACACATGAGACTAGGGCAATAGTGTATCATCACCGCACGCCGCGCCGCTTCGTGGCAGCGCAACGCGCGGTGAGCGTTCCCTAGGAAAACCTGCTACGCAGCTGCGTCACACCGCCACAGGCGCCTTGATCTTGGGATGGTGCTGGTAGTTCTCGACGTGGAAGTCCTCGTACTGGTACTCGAAGATGCTCGGCGCCTTGTCAATGCGCAGCGTCGGGTACGGGTATGGCGCGCGGCTCAGCTGCTCGAGCACCTGTTCCACATGATTGTCGTACACATGGCAATCGCCGCCGGTCCACACGAACTCGCCAGGCTCAAGGCCCGTCTGCTGCGCCATCATGCAGGTGAGCAACGAGTAGGAGGCGATATTGAACGGCACGCCGAGGAACATGTCGCAGCTGCGCTGGTACAGCTGGCAACTCAGGCGCCCGTTCGCCACATAGAACTGGAACAGCGCGTGGCACGGCGGCAGCGCCATGTTCTCGACTTCGGCGGGGTTCCATGCCGTCACGATCATGCGGCGGGAATCCGGGTCGCGTCGGATCAGATCCACCACGTTGGCGATCTGGTCGATCGTGCGGTTCGGGTCGTCCTTCGTGGGCGCGGGCCAGCTGCGCCACTGCACGCCGTACACGGGGCCCAGGTCGCCGTTGGCGTCCGCCCATTCGTCCCAGATGTGCACGCCATGCTCCACGAGCCAGTTGATGTTGCTGCTGCCTTTGAGGAACCACAGCAGCTCGTAGGCGACGCCCTTGAACCACACGCTCTTGGTGGTGATGAGCGGGAAGCCCTTGCTCAGGTCGAAGCGCATCTGCTGGCCGAACAGGCTGATGGTGCCGGTGCCGGTGCGATCGGATTTGAGCGTGCCTTCGGTGAGGATGCGGCGCACGAGGTCTTCGTACGGCGTGGGGATGCTGCTTTCCGGCTTTGCCGGGATGCGAGCGCGGATGGATTCAAGTTCTTCTGGTGTCAAAGCCATGCAAGCCAGTCTAAGCGAGATGGCATAAGAATCGTTTCGCTGCCCGCAAACGTCCGCAATCGGCGCCGCATACAAGAGGCGCCGAAGACGGACGTCTCGGACCCCTTTTTTCGAGGTTCTAACGTCCGTCTTCGGCGCGCCTTCACTATCCCACCGCCTGCCGTTCCCCGAAGAAAAGGGAAGGAAAGGTTGGCGCAGGGTGGATTGTGCTATTTGCGAATCTCCACGTTCATGCGCACCGGGGTTTCCTGCTCGTAGGTGTGCTTGACAGTGCAGCCGCTGTCGATGTGGCGACGGATGCGCTCGGCGAGCTTCTTGGCATCCTCTTCGGAAAGCCCTGCCTCGGTGGCGTCCACCACGATCTGCTCCTCGAACGACGTGTAGGCGTCGGAATCGGCGTCATAGGTGCCGTCCACCACGACCTTGGCGCTCTTGCCCTCGCCCAGGGCGCTCGTGATCGCCATGTCGCTGGAGAGCGCCGCGCACCCGGCGAGCGCGACCTTCATCAGGTCACCGGGAGAGAAGACGCCACGGTCCTTGCTCCTGCCGAACTTGATGTGCGCGCCGTCATCGGAGAACGCATCCCAGGAACCATCCTTGTTCTTTTCTACCCACAGACGTGCCATGATGCTCCTTACGCATTGATGCAGGGTGATGATGCCGGCTCGGTTTCGCAATATTCCCGCCCGGCACTCCAGACACTGCAAGCATAACCGAAACGCCGCGCCAATCATGGCGCGGCGTCGTAATTCGGCTCTCAGCGGTATTGTCGCCGAGCATCCAACGGAATTCTTGAGACTCGGCACCAGGCCTAGACACCTGCCTCAGTGCCAGTCTCAATGCCGGATTCCGGTGCGAGCTCAGTGCTCCGGGTCGATCTTCTCGGAGACCTGCTCGGCCACGTTCTCGCCAGCGGTGGGCACCGCCACGGGCTCCACGCCTTCGATCTTCTCGACCGGCACCGTGGGCACGTCCGCGGGCGACGCCGGCGCCTTGGCAAGCTCGGTCTCGGCGGCCTCCACGTACTTGCGGGGCACCACATAGACCGGCGAGACGGAGTGCTGCAGCAGGCCCTGGCTGATGGAGCCGAGCAGCAGGCCGGTGAAGCCGCCGCGGCCGCGGGAACCGACGACCACCACGTCGTTGACCTTGCTGGCGGCGGTCAGCGCGTCCACCGCGGAGCCGGGCACCACGGACTTGTCGATCTGGAGCTCGGGGTACTTCTTCACGATCGGCTCGAGGCGCGTGTCGAGGTCATCCTTGTAGGAATCGAGCACGCCCTCCTCGGTCTGGCCGTTGCGCAGCGACGGCACGGCGGAGATGACGGTGAGCTTGGCGCCCCACGCGTGGGCGAAGTCCGCGGCGATCTCCAAAGCCTTCAAGCCCCACTTGGATTCGTCGGAACCCACGGCGACGTGCGTGATCGTGTTGTTCAGGTGCATCACGGTGCCGTCGTCATCGGTGTACGGCACCACCACGATCGGGCAGTATGCGTATGCCGGCAGGCTGGAGCTCGTGGTGCCCAGCAGGCGCTCCGCGAGGCCGCCTTTGCCGCGGTTGCCGATAACGATGAGGTTGTAGTTGCGGCTCAGCTCCACGAACACGGAACTGGGGTCGCCCGTCACGATGAGCGTCTCGGCGCTCACGCCCTGCTGGTCGGCGATCGCCTTCGCCTTAGAGAGGATCTCCTCCGCGTCGGAATGCGCAACCGCGTCATCGCCCATCGCCGTGTAGGTGGCGTCGAAAGACACCGCCGCGTAACTGGGCAGTGAATACGCACACACGATTTGCAGCGTGAGGCCGGCGTGCTTCGCGTAGTTCGCCGCCCACCATGTGGCCTTGAAGCTCGCGTCCGATCCATCAACACCTACGAGAATGGCCTTGTCGTTCTTGGTAGTCATGGCTGCTCCTTACCTAGTCGTTGAGCACTTTCGAGTACTTCCCATGCAATGCGCGGCTTGGACGCACCGCACGCGTATGCGGCGCATCATTGCTGCCGCCTACAGGTACTTTACCTCAGAAAACTACGGTTGCGTAAGCGCAACGCGCCCGGTGGACTGAAAAAGGGCGCGCAATCGCCCCAAGAGACGATGAAAATTCGGGATGGATTGCTATCGGGCGGATTGCACTCGGAAGGATTTCAACCGGACGAACTGCCATCCGACGAACTGCCATCGGTAATGAATCAGTAGTAATGGATCAGTAATGGATGTACGTGAAGTTCTGCGCATTCGCCAGCGTACGGCTCGTCGTCTGGCCGAGCGCACCGCCGGCATTGGCTTCGGAAATCACGATCTTGCCATCCACCACGGCCTCGACGATTGCCACATGGCCATAGGTGCGGTCCGCGCCCGCCTGACCGGGCTGGAACACCACGATGTCGCCCACACGCGGCGCGTTGTCGACCGAGTAGCCGAGCGCCTGGGCAGCGGCAGCCCAATTGCGGGCATCGCCGAAGTTCGAGCCCACTGGCAAGCCCAACTGGTGGCGGCGTTCGTACGCCCACCACGTGCACTGGCCATAGGGGTAGCTGTCGCCCGTGTCGCCGGTCTGGTGGTCAATGGAATCGGGCACGTCCACATCCTGCGCGTCGGCAAGGTAGACCTCGGAGTTCTTCCAGATGCCATCGGCGATCTGCGTGCCCGCGGGAAGGGTCACGGTGTGGGACGACAGCGTGTTGACCTTGAGCTGGCCGAGCGTCGTCTCGCCATCCCAATTGCTGGCGGTGGACGTGTCCACCGAGCTCGTGCGGTCGTCGGAGCGGGAGCTCAGCTCATCGGAATCCGCAGACACGGAACCATCGGTGAGGCCATCGGTGCGTCCATCGGTGCGGGTCACGCTCTGCGTGGCGGCGACGGACTGGGGAAGCTGCGGGAACACGCCAGTGGCGCTCGCCATGCACAGTGAACCGGTGGTGCCCAGGAGCACGGTGACGACGCCGGCGAGCATGATGTTCTGCTTGCGTGCCTCGCGCTGCTTCTTCTCGCGGATGGCACGGCGCGTCGTGGGCGGCGTGTTGAGCTCGCGCAGCAGCATCGTGCGCACGTCCACCACCGACACGGTGCCCACAACGCCAGAGTGAGACGCACCAGAGCGAGCGGTGCCCGCCTTGGACGCGAACGCTTCGCGCACGCCATCCACCGTGTAGCCTGCAGGCAGCAAGCCATGCTGGGCATGGCGTGCCTCGGCATGCGCCACAGCGACGTGCCTGCCGCCATGGCGCGGCATCGATGCGCGCGACGCTGATTCGTCGGCTTCATCGAATGCCTGCGGCTCGCCTTGGGGCTTTCCCAAGGCGCGAACCGCTGCATGCTGGGCATGTCGCATGGCTACGCGCTCCTTAAACTCGCTGAATCACCGCATGGCACCACTATGGGCGCCGCCGCGGAACCGTCATTGCACAAAACTCTGATTGCGCTGATGGCACGGCGCAAACTGCATCAAGCAGGCATCTGACCTGCATCAATCGTGAATCGCGCAGGTGATGCCACGCACAGCACTAACTGCCACGCACATCGCAAATCAGACCAAAACGAAGGATGGGGAACAAAAGCGGAACCAAGCCGCAGCATCCTTCCGTAAAAATCCGTGATAACGAACAGAATAACAATAACCCGTTACACCATAAGAAAACCTGAAAGTCAGAAGCCTGAAAGCGAGCCGCTCGCCCTAGGCATTCCGCGTAGTCGGCGGCGAGTCGCACATATGTCGTGCTTCGTTGCCGTGCCTCGCTGTCCTGCTTCACTGTCGTGCTTCGCTGCTGCCTGGTACGCCGCATCACGACCCGCATCCATCCACCGTCGTCCAGCGTCTCCCACCCTTCGGGCACCCGCTATGGCAAAGGCACGCCACACACTATTGTGAGAGACATGACTACTACAGTGACGATTCCAAGCAATCTGCTTCCCCACGACGGGCGATTCGGATCCGGCCCCAGCCGCATCCGCGAAGACCAGGCGACCGTGCTTCACGACTCCTGGCGCTCCCCGATGGGCACGTCCCACCGCCAGGACGGCGTCAAGGACATCGTCGCGTCCATCCGCCGCGAGATGGCGAAGCTATTCAGCCTGCCGGATGGCTACGAAGTGGTGCTCGGCAACGGCGGCGCCTCGCAGTTCTTCGACATCGCCTGCGCATGCCTCATCGAACGCAAGGCGGCGTTCGGCGTGTGCGGCTCGTTCTCCGAGAAGTTCGCCACGGAGGCGCAGAACGCGCCGTTCCTCGAGGAGCCGGTGATCTTCCGCAAGGATTACGGCGAGGCCGCGGTGCCGCAGTTCACCGAAGGCGTGGACGCCTACTGCTGGCCCCACAACGAGACCTCCACCGGCGTGATGTGCCCCGTCGAGCGTGTGCCCGGCAGCCAGGAGGCAGGCGCCCTCACAATCATCGACGCCACGAGCTGCGCCGGCGCGCTACCGGTCGACATCGCCCAGACCGATGCTTACTTCTTCTCGCCGCAGAAGGCAATGGGTTCCGAGGGCGGCCTGTGGGTCGCCATCCTCTCCCCCGCCGCCATCGCGCGTGCCGAAGCGGTGGAGAACTCCGCCACGCTGGATGGCGCCACCCGCTGGGTGCCTGCCATGCTGTCGCTGACGAAGGCCGTCAAGAACTCCCGCAAGAACCAGACGCTCAACACGCCCGCCATCGCCACGCTCATCCTCATGAACGAGCAGCTCAAGTGGATCAACGCGAACGGCGGCCTCGACTGGTCGGTGGCGCGCTGCCGCCAGTCCTCCGACATCCTGTATTCGTGGGCTCAGGCGAGCGACTACGCCACACCGTTCGTGCCCGAAGGCCCGGCACGTTCCTCCTGCGTCGTGACGGTGAACCTCGACGACGACGTGCCGGCATCCGAAGTGCTCGCGCACCTGCGCGCCAATGGCATCGTGGATTGCAATGGCTACCGTGCGCTCGGCATGAACCAGCTGCGCATCGGCGTGTTCCCCTCGGTGGAGCCCGCGGACGTGGAAGCGCTCACCCATTGCATCGATTACGTGGTGAACGAGATGAAGAAGGCGTGACGTTGCGCTGATCGTTCAGCGCTGAGTGGCGCTACGAAACCTCATACGAATGCCCTCGAATGCGAGCGATTGCTCCATCCGAGGGCATTATGATTCATGGGCATTCGTGTTGATTGTGGTCTGCGGATTCAACAGGTGCGGATCAACAGATGCGAAAATCCAGCAAACGTGATGGCTTAGAAGGCACCGCCCTGCCTCACAGCCCGGTGGAAGCGAGCAGATACACGCCGTGTTTGCCGTCCACCGAGGTGACTTGGGCGCGGCCGTCGGATGCGGGGATGAACGATGCCTCGCCCTTGTGCACGATGACGCGCTGCGTGCGGCTGGTGCACAACACCTCGCCTTCGATGCACACGAGCACACGCGGACCGGAGACCGCGGGAATCGCCGCCGAGGGGGCGATCGTCTGCGCGTAATCGGTGAGCGTGGCACGCTGGCGCTGTGCCATCGCGCCCCAGCGGCCGCTGTCGTCATCGGCGCCCACATGCCCGTAGGAGAGCATGAATTCGCTGAGCTTGGGCCGGTACACGGCGAGGTTCGGCGTGAAAAGCGCGTGGAGCGCGCGCGAAGCCGGGTCGATGGGAGGCGCAGGGTTGCAGTTGAGGTTGCGCAGCAGATTCGGGATGTCCTTGTGCTTGGGCGTCATGCCGGCACGCAGCACATTGTCGGAATTCGTCATGATCTCGGCGCCCGTGCCTTCCAGGTAGCAATGCGGGGTGCCCGCGGGGATGAACACGGACTCGCCGCGTTCCAAGCTCACCGGGTTGAGCATCGCCACGCACAGCACGCTCGGGTCGCCAGGGAATGCGCGCGACGCCATCGCGGCATGCTCCACGAGCCTGGCGCAACGCCGCCCCTCGCACGCCACCGCGGCGGCTTCGAGTGCCTCGCCCAATCCTTCAGCGGCATCGGCGGGCGCGGTCGCCGCCATGCGGAATGCACGGAAGATGCGCCGCTGCGTGTGCCCCCACACCTTCGCCGCAGGTGGCATTGCGAGCGCCGCATCCTCGGCGTCCACGCCATAGGCGGGTGCATCGGCATACCGGGTCTCCAGACCGCGGGAGCCCACGGGCTGCTTGCCAGCGAGCTCCGCCGCCATCGCCTGCGCCAACGGATGGTCGATGGCCTTGAGGGCCGCGAGCTCGATCGGCCGCGGAGCGAATCCCACGGATGCCTCGAAGCGTTCCAACGCCACCACCATCTCGTGCTTGGCAATGGCATCCTTGAACGAGCGCACCGGGGAATCAAGCGGAATGCCTGCCGCATTCTCACGGTTGTAACCGGCGCGGGCCTCGAAGTCCACCGGGTGCACCTGGAGCGACAGCGGGATGCGCGCCGAAATGATCTTGAACAGGTATGGCAGCACCGGTCCCCAGGTTTCCGATGCCTCGGTGCCCACCATGAGCTCGGGAGCGCGGCGGATCGCCTCGTCGAGCGCCATGCGATCGCCGTCCATGTCGACCGGTGACGGCGACGCGGGGTGCCCGCTGAACCACATCTCGGCGAGCGGACCGGGGGAATCGATGCCGAAGATGTCTTGCAACCGATGGTCCGAGCCCCATTTGTAGGTCTTGGGCACAGGTTGGATCGGGAACACGGTTCCTCCTTCCGTTCGCTGTCGGCGGATAGTTGCGGCGCACACCCATTGTGTACGGCTGTGCATGAGTGCACTGGTCGCGAGTGGTTGCATGTGGCATCGCACGGCACCACCGCATGGTGCGAGTCGCATGGTGTGACCTCACAACCATACCGCGCCGTAGACACCGTGGGCATCTGCCGGCCTTGCAGCGGCTTTGTCTGCCAACTGTTGAGCGCCGTCTGGTCGATTGGTCAGCTGGTCGCTATCCAACCTTCGCTCGACCTTCATGCACCGGTCGGGCACGCGCTAATCACGCGCCGGGCATCGTCTCCTCGTCACAATGGGATGTCGTAACGCGATGGACATACGCCCAGCAGGATGTATGGTATGAGTCATGAGACTTGCACCGATTTGGGATCCGTCAGCGCGAAAGCCCGGACCGCGCCCCGTGCATGTCGACCTGTTTCCCCTGTTCTTGGGCGGCACCGTGCTGTGGGCGGTGGCAGGCGTGGCATGCATGGCGTGCCATCTGGCGGGCATCATGTCGATGCGCGAACCCATCACCTGCCTCATCGGCGTGGTCATCGGCCTGTGCCTGCTCGTGTGGGAGCATGACGAACGGCGCATCTACCGGCTGCTCGGCGAGGATGATGCCGACAGCGCGGCGGATACCGGCAGCATGGCAAACGCTACCGGCGCGACAGATTCCAGCGGCGCTGCGAATACTGACAGCGCGACGAACGACGCGCAATCAAGCGACAATCAGGCGACCAAATAACCGACTGATCAGGCGACCTGGTCGTAATGACCGTTGGATGCCGCGCCCGGCACAGCGTCCGTCGCCTTGGGCAGCACGATCGTGAACGTGCTGCCGCTTCCCGGCTTGCTCCACACATCCACACGGCCTTGGTGCGTGAGCGCCACATGCTTCACGATGGAAAGTCCCAGGCCCGTGCCGTCCTCGCCGCCGTGCACGCGGTGCTGCGACTTGCCGCGGTAGAAGCGCTGGAAAATCTTGTCGCGGTCGGCTTCCGGCACGCCCGGGCCGTTGTCCACCACGCGCACCTGCGTGTAATCGCCCGTTTCGTCGGGCTCCACGGCCACGCTCACATGGGAGCGGTCGGGCGAGAATTCGATGGCGTTCTCCACGAGTTTGGCGATGGCGGCGTGCAGCTGGTCGGCGTTGCCATGCACGAGCTGAACGCCGCCCTCCTGCTTGAATTCCAGTGCGACATGCGCTGCATCGGCGCGAGGCTGTTCTTCGCTCACCACACTGCGCGCCACGTCGCCCAGATCAACCACCGGGGCATCCTTCACGGCGCCGCTGCCCTGCGCCCCCAGCAAGATGATGAGGTCGGAGACCAAATGGCGCAGGTATTTCGCCTCGGCAGTGACCTCGGCAGCCTGGTCGTGGATGCTCTGCGGCGTGGCGTTCGGATCGCTCAGCTTGGCGCCCAGCTCTTCCAAGGCCTTCGCGGGCTCGTCGAGCTGCGTGGTCACGTTGCTCACGAAGTCATCGCGCAGCTGCTCAAAACGGTGCTTGTCACTGTCATCGACGATGAGCACCAGCTCCAGACGGTCCGTCACCGGCACCACGATGAGGCGCAGCCAGTTCTTGCGCGGTGTGGCGGAGAACCGGGCGCCGCCGCCTGATTGGGAGGGTGCAGGAGCCTGGAAGCCCGCACTGGCTCGCGAGTTTGCGCTGCCGCCATTGGTCGATGTGGCGAACTGCCCGGATTTCACCGCTTCCGCCACCGTCATGGACGGCACTGCCGATGCACCGCCCGCCGCACCTGCTGCCGCTGCGCCCGCCACTGCCGCTGCCGCCGCATCGGCGCTCTCTTGCTCGCGTTCCAGCCTCTCGCCGGGCGTGAGACCTTTCATCGCATAGTCCTGCGCGGTGAGCGTCGTCAGTTCGAATTCGCACGACCTGCCGGTCTGCCGAGCCTCCATGAGCTTTTCGCGCAAACGCTCGTCGGCGATGGCATCGTCGCGCACCAACCCCAAGCGGCATGTGGCGGGCGTGGCGCGCACCACGGCATCATGAGAATCCACCACGATCACCTCGGCATCCAGCGCCGCCAGCACGTGCTGCGCGTCGGTGTGCAGATCATCGCCCGCGCTCTCCTGGGCCGCGCGAGACGCACGCAACCGCTTGCACGTCACAGCCACCCCCACGGCGAGCGCCACGCACACCACCAACAAAATCACGCACAGTACTTCTAAAGTTTGCATCGTGTTCATCTTCGCACGCGAAGGCAGCACTCACCAAACTTGACAATCACCAGTGAACGCGATCATCTCCTCATCTGCTCGCAAGGCGTAAATTCACCGACGTTTTGCTGATCATTGCAGCCGAGTCGACGCGAATTCCGCAACCGCCACGCATGCGGATCCCTCATCTGGCAGCGTCGCCATCGCCTCGGTATTCACGATGCGGGCATTCGGATAATTGACGATTTTGGAAGGATAAGTTTGCCATCAATTCATCTTTGCGTGCGCGTTGAAGAGCCCTTTTCCGTACAATGGTGACGGACAAAGATACGAAAGGTTTGCTTTCCATGCGCGTACTTTTTAACGAGGAAATGAAGCAGATCGCGGACGACCTCGATACGATGGCCGCCGCGGTCAAGGACGCTATCGACGGAGCCGGCAAGGCTTTGCTCAACAATGACATCGATGCGGCCCAGGCCGTCATCGACGGCGACCTCAAGATCGACGGCCTCGAGGCCAGCATCATCGACCAGTGCGTCCAGATGCTCGCCAAGCAGAGCCCGGTCGCCACCGACCTGCGCGTCGTCGTCTCCACGCTGCGCATCGCATCCACCTTCGAGCGCATGGGCGACCTCGCACGTCACATCGCCGAGACCGCGCGCCGCGCCTACCCGGATTCCGCCGTGAACCCGGCGATCCGCGAAGCGTTCGAGAAAATGCAGGACTTCGATTCCTTCACCGCGAACGAGATCATCGAGATTCTCAAGACCCGCGACGAAGAGCGCGCCGAGAAGCTCATCGTCAACGACAACAAGCTCGACGACCTGCACACCCAGACCTTCTCCATCATCAACTCCGATGACTGGACCGGCACCAAGCAGCAGACGATCGACGCCGTGCTCATCGCCCGCTTCTACGAGCGCATCGGCGACCCCGCCGTGGGCGTCGCCCGCCGCGTCGTCTACATGATCTCCGGCTTCGACCCGTCCAGGACCCGACCCCGCTCCTCGCGGGCGGCCTCGGCGAGTAGGCCGGCCGAAACGGCTGAGTAGGTCTGACCGAGCGGGTCTGACCGAGTGAGCGTGACGAGTCGGCGGAGCCGATTCGTCGCCAACCGCGCACATCGCTGAGCCGCGCAGCTACACAGGCGCACAGTCTTGGTCCGCACGCCTCGGTCGACAGCGCTGCGTGACAGCTGGGCCAATGTCAATTTCGATAATCCAAACAAGTAATTGAAGCCATCCTTGTGGGGTGGGGGGCGGGGGTGGTGGCGTTGGGTCGGGTGCGGGCTGTCCCGCCCCCCCCCGCGACGGTGACCGCCACAGCGTCGAACGGCGTGAAGGGCGAGGCGACCGTGATCGTGACGGCCAAGACGCCCGAAATCGTGGACGTGACGTCGGTGACCCTGGCGCCGAATCCGCTGGCTCTCACAACCGGTAAAGCCGGTACGCTGACGGCTGTGGTT
>JAQXZM010000119.1 GCA_029227215.1 Bifidobacteriaceae bacterium
CGCGCAGGAAGTCTCTCGCATCCTGTGCGCCGGCGAATTCATGCGCCCGGATGCCCACCGCCTGCGCGCCCGCCACATTCTCCGCCTTGTCGTCGAAGAACGCCGTCGTGCGGGCGTCCAGGCCGAATCGGAAAAGCGCCAGGCGGTAGATCGCCGCATCTGGTTTCACCAGCTTCTCCCGGCCCGAGACGATGACGCCCCGCAGCGGCTCCATGCCCGGCAGGCCCCGCGGCACGGCGACATCCTCGTCGGACCAGTTCGTCAGCCCCCACACGCCGATCCCTCGCTGGGAAAGGTCGGCGAGCAGCGCCGCCATGCCCGGCATCATCGCGGGCACCGTGGCGGGGAAGGCGTCCAGGTAGCGCCGGTACATGCCACGCAGCGCGAGGTTCGGATGCGCGGCATCATAGCGAGCGCATACCTCGGTGTTGGGCATGCCGGCATCGCGCAGATCGTCGAGCGCCCAGAACCCCTGGGGGTCACTGCGGTCAAAGAATCGCTGCACCGCCTGCGCCCCGCGGTCGCCCGCAGCCGCGGCGGCGTCCACTGCTTCCTCGGTCTCGAAGCCGAACGCACGCCACGGTCGCCAGTCCACGAGCACGCCGGCGAAGTCAAACAGCACATCGGTGAGCGTGGCCTCGGTGGCCGCTTCCACAGCGCCCGCTTCCACAGCGCGCTCTCCGACAGCGCGAGCAGCGAACCCGCCTGGATTGGTGCGACCTGGATTGGTGCGATCAAGATGGTCGCCGCAATCACTTGCATTCGAGAAGTCACGTTCCATCAATCACTCCTTGAAATACTCCGGATTACTCCTTGTGCGAAGACTGGCGCCGCGCATATGCCGCGCGGGTTATCCTTGAGTCACCTGAGTCGTCTGAGTCATCTGAGTCATCCTTGAGCCACCTTATCCCCTGTGGCCGCACAGTGCGTCACGCATATCAGCGATTCAGCCACCCGCTCAAGGAAACATCACCAAAGGAGCGCCATGCACACCCTCGTTATCGCCTCGAACCCGGATCCGAACTCGCTCACCCTCGCCGTCGCGAAAGCGTTCGCCAAGGGCGCGGAAAGCCGCGGCAGCACCACGCGCATCATCAACCTGGGCACCGATGGCTTCAACCCCGCCTACACGATGGCGGACCGCGACCACTATTACAAGGGCACGCCGATGCCCCCGGACGTGGTGCCGTACCAGGAGGCGATGGCGAAGGCCGACACGATCGCATTCGTCACGCCGATCTACTGGTACACGATGACCGCGTCGATGAAGGGCTTCTTCGACCGCGTGCTGTGCCGCGACTTCACCTATGACCGTACGACGAACGCGCCCAAGGCGTTCGTGGGCAAGACGATCCGCTTCATCGCACTCACCGGCGGCAGCGAGGAATGGTACCGCACTTCCGGTATCGGCGAGGCTCTGCAGCATCAGATCGTCGAGAACACGTTCAGCAAGTACTGCGGCGTGCCAGATGCCACGATCACCTATGTGGATCGCACCAACAGCAGCGATGCCGCCTACACCGCGAAGAGCCTGGCGAAGATCGAGGAGCTGGGCCGCACGAGCTACCCGGGGTCCGACAAGGCGCAGGGGCAAGCCGCACAACAGTAACGCGCGCAACAGTAACGCGCAAAAGTAACGTGCCCGTGCTAGATTGGCTCTCAGTAAGAGAGGTGACGAGGCTTCCCTGACGCGAGGCCCCGTGCCTCGTGTGGAAGTCCGGAATAGGAAGTCCTGGGAAATGCTTGGGAATGGCGGAATCTGAAATCTTGTGGATTCCTATGATCGCCCCACGCTCCACAGGGTCTTGTACACACGGAAGTAAGGTACCAGTTTGATTTTCCCGATTCATTCATCGGCAGCGAGTTCCGGCAAGCATGCCCAGAAGAGGCATGCCGCGCCGCAATCGCAGTCCCACCGCACCACGGCGCTACGAGTCGCGAAGAGCGCGCCTGCCGTCATCCTCGCCCTGTTGCTTGCCGGCAGCAGCACCGCCGTCGCCTCGAACGGCACGTCCTCGGTGCTCGGCGCCGGTGCACTGGGCAACTCCTCGGCGGTGAGCCGCAGCGATTCGCGTGACTCCCTGCTCGATGAAGATTCCCAGCTCTCGGTAGACGGCACGTTCTCAACAAGTGTGAACGAAGACAACGTGATCATCGAAGCGCCGCTGTCGCAGAGCATCCAGGATGCCCGCAAGACGCTTCAGGCGACGATTGACAGCGCGTCCTCCACGCTGTCGTCCTCCGATGGCAAGGCGAACACCACAAGCCGCACCACCCTCTCCGGCCTCATCGACCAGGCGAACGCCACGGTCACCGATGACAATGCGAGCTCCGACAGCATCTATGCCATCAACTCCTCGCTTGCCGAGGCCGCGAACACCGTGACGAGCGAAGTCGCCTCCGCCAACGCGAAGGCAGCGGAACGCACCGCCACATCGTCGACCTCATCCAATGCCACGTCCACGACCACCTCGTCCGGTTCCTCCACGACCTCCACCACAGTGACGGTCTCTGGCTCCGGCACTGGCCAGGATGTGGCGAACCTCGCCATCCAGTATCTCGGCACGCCTTATGTGGCGGGTGGCAACACGCCAAGCGGCTGGGATTGCTCCGGCTATGTGCAGTGGGTGTATGCGCAGTTCGGCATCAGCCTCGAGCACTACTCCGGTTCCCAGGCGCAGTCCGGCACCTACATCGGCGGCAAAGACGATCTGTATACGAAGGCGCAGCCGGGCGACATCATCGCCAACAACACGCATGCCGCCATCTACGTGGGCGGCGGCAACTGCGCCCAGGCACTGACACCGGCACTGGGCACGCGCATCTACCCGTGCAACGTCATCTCAACGTTCGCGCCGGGCTACTCGATCCGCCGCATCTTCAACTGATGCGCTGACTGGATTCCCTACTTCCTTACAGAAAGGCTGGGGCTGGATTCCACGATTGGAATCCAGCCCCAGCCTTTTGCGTTGTGCATCACGCGGCATACGAGCAATCGCGGACCGCGTGATGATAAGCAATGTGGTGATAAGCAATGGCAACGTCAGTGAGCGGCTATGCTACTCCTGCCCATCCTGATTGGCTTGTTCGTCCTGCTCTGCAGCCTTGCGGGAGGCCTCGGCGTCCTTCGCGAGCTGGTCGGCAAGCTCCTGCTCCCCAGCGAACTTCACCTGGGGACGCAGGAATCCGCCGAACTCCACGCGCACGTCATGACCATACAGTTCCAGCCAGTCCTTCGTGCAGGCATAGGCCTCCACCACGCGCTCTTTGAGGCCCGTCGCCTCGCTGAATGTCTCCTTCGTGCCTACCGAGATGGCGGCGGGCCATCGGTTGACGGGCTTGCGCACCATCACCGCATCCTCGTGGCGGTTGGGGGAAGCGGATGGAGCCGCGGCGGCATCTGTCGCAGCGGCATTCGCCGACGCTGTATCCGTAGCATCCGACGAAGCGGTGTTCGTGGCATCCGCAACGGCACCATCAGTGCCATCCTGCGCCATGCCGAAGTCCACGAGCCACCCGGAATACACGCCATCCACCGGCACATAGCCGTGCACGGGGTCGCCGAGGTTCGCCGTGGGGAAGCCGATCGTGTGGCCGCGCTGCTCGCCGTGCACCACCACGCTCTCCACGGCATGCGGTCTGCCGAGCGCTTCGCGGACGTCGCGCACCCTGCCGTTGGCGAGCATGTAGCGGATGTTGCTCGAGCTCCACACGCGCGCTTCGTGTGCGTGGTGCTTCTTGCTCCATGTGCGGCGCTGCGCCTTGTTCAGGCCCTCCAACGGGTCGGCGGGTTCGCCGGGGGCGGCGGGCATCTGCGGCTTCCACTCGAACGGGATGCGCGTGGTGCCCGGGCCGGCGTCATCCACGACCTCAAGCTCGAACACGCCGGTGGCGAGGGCAAGATTGCGGATTGCCTTGAGGTCGCCCTGCTTGCCCGCGCCCATCTGGGCATCGGAACCGAGCACGAGCGTGCGCATGCCGACCTTGCCCACCATCTGGCCGAGGAACGACACATAGGAGACCTTGGCGAAAGGCATCGTGTAGCGCACCACGAACGTGCGGTCGATGCCTAGGGCCTCAATGAGCTCAAGGCGGCGTTCCACTGGCATCAGGGCGTCCGGGTCGTGGAAACCGGCAGGGGCATCCGCCCCATCGTGCGCCGCGGCATAGGCGTGGGCCGCCGCCGGGCGCGGATCGAGCACCACGGCGACGGAGATGGCCTTGAGCTCGTGCGCGAGCTCCACGGTGCGGCGTAGCACCGCCTGGTGGCCTTGGTGCATGCCATCGAACGAGCCGATGGTGAGCACGCCTTTCTTGCCATCCGGCAGCGCCGGCCACGCGACGGTGCCGCGTTCGTCAGGAACGAGCCAATCGATAGTCATGAATCCTCCAAAGTCGCCTATCGGTCCGTGCAGTGTGGGGCGGATGCGGTTATCATCGCGATCCACAGACTGCCGCTGATCTGTTTGCGCTGATCTGCTAGTGCTGATTTGCGCCCTGCGCTAGAACACGACGCTAGGCTTGAGCAAGGTCTTGGTGCGCCGTTCGACAATGGCGACGAGCTGGTCGCCGCTGCCATGTGCGTTGCCATTCGCTTTGCCGTTCGCTTCGCCTTCGTCCGGCATTGCTGCGTCTGGCACTGCGGCACCAGGCGCTGCTGCGCCTGGCAGGATCGCGGCGGTGGGACCGTGCACGATGCCTTCGATGAAGCGCCCGTGGCGTAGATCGTCCGCCTGGCTGGCGGTGATGTCAAGGCACGGCATGGCGCGGCGGGCGCCGTCGGCGGGGCTCATCGCGTGGGATCGCAGCCCCTCGGCGTCGTCGAACACCGCCCACGGGTGGGTTACGGTCTCGCCCTGCCGGTTCACGAACGTATGGGGTTCGAGATGTGCGGTCACCACATCGGGCGCGGTCACGTCGAAGCTACCGATACGCGTGCGGCGCAGGCTCACCAAATGCGCGCCGGTGCCGAGCGCCGCACCCATGTCACGCCCCAAGGAGCGGATATAGGTGCCTGCCGAGCACGTAACACGCGCCGAGACATCGATGCAACCGCCATCGGGCGTGAGAGTGTCGAGATGACGCGCGATATCGAATACATCGAACGCCTCCACCGTCACCGGCACGGGATCGAGGTGCACGTCCTGCCCGTTGCGAGCGAGGTCGTAGGCCTTCTGCCCGTGGATTTTCTTGGCGGAGTATGCGCTCGGCACCTGCATGATGCGCCCGGTGAGCGCCTGTGCGGCGGCGATGATCTGAGAATCCGTAAGGCTAGCAAGACGCTGCGCGACCTGAAGGCGTTCCTCGGTGGTGCGCTCGAGCGGCTCGCCGTCGGCGTCATCCGTCGTGGTGGACTGCCCCAGCCGAATCGTCGTCTCATACGTCTTGTCAGTGCCCACGATGTAGCTGAGCAGCCG
Organism: Bifidobacteriaceae bacterium; assembly: GCA_029227215.1. Lineage (GTDB taxonomy): Bacteria > Actinomycetota > Actinomycetes > Actinomycetales > Bifidobacteriaceae > Pseudoscardovia. The sequence goes on from JAQXZM010000119.1 coordinate 5,418, forward strand.
CGTGGCGCTACCGAAACCGACAATGAGCAGCCCCGTCGCCATTGGGTCAAGCGTGCCGGCATGCCCCACGTGCTTGGTGTGGAGCGCCGGGCGCGCGGCGGCCACGATGTCGTGGCTGGTGACGCCGCGCGGCTTGTCAACGGCCAAAAGGCCGGACTCCAGGGAGCCGGCCTTCTGTGTTCCGGATGACAAGGTTCTAGATGGCAAGGTTCCAGATTCCGAATGCTGTGCCTCGTTCATGGCGATGCGATACCTCAGGCGTGGGATGCGCGGGACGCGGAATCAGACGAATCGTCATCGGAACCATCGTCTGACTCGTCGTCATCGTCATCGTCGTCATCGAGGAATGCCTCGGTCTCGGCCTCATCGGCCTCGAGTTCGGCAGACTGGGAACCATCGGAGTCCGCGGAATCGTCAGAATCCTCAGGCGCGTCATAATCATCCTCAGCATCGGCAGACTCGGCAGAGCCTTCGCCCGCCTCGCCATCCTCTTCGTCCTCGTCACGGTCGTGACGGTACGGATCGGCATCGCCAGCATAGGTGGCGTTCTCGCGAAGCTTGGCGAGTTCCTGGTCGCGCCGGAGCGCGGCGGTGAGCACGTCCTCCACTTCGTGCGCCTCCTCGGGCACCTCGTCGTAGATGAATTCGAGCTGCGGGGTCAGGCGCAGGCCGGCCTTGCGGCCCACGAGGGAGCGCAAGCGCCCGGCGGACTGCTTGAGCGCCTGCTTGGCGCGCTTACGCTGGCCGAGTTCGTGCCCTTCGCTGCCCAGGTACGTCCAGTACACGCGGGCGATTTGCAGATCGTTGGTGACGCGCACTTCGGTGATCGTGACGTGCGCCAGGCGCGGATCGCGCAGCTCTCGTTGGAGAGCCGTCGCGATCACGCGCTGGATGAGGCCTGCCACGCGCACGGCGCGGGGATTGGTTCCTGCCATGTGTTACTTACGCTCGACTTCCCGCATCTCGAAGGTCTCGATGACGTCGCCCACCTGGATGTCGTTGAAGTCACCCAGGTTGATGCCGCACTCGTAGCCTTCCTCGACCTCGGTGACATCGTCCTTGAAGCGACGCAGCGACGAGATCTCCAGGTCGTTGATGGTGACGACGCCATCGCGCATGATGCGGCACTTGGTGCCGCGCTTGACGGTGCCGTCCTGCACCATGACGCCGGCGATGTTGCCGAACTTGGAGGAGCGGAAGATCTCGCGGATCTCGGAGTGGGAGGTGACGACCTCTTCGAACTCCGGCTTGAGCATGCCCTTGAGGGCCGCCTCCACGTCCTCGATCGCCTTGTAGATGACCGAGTAGTACTTGATCTCCACGCCTTCGCGCTCGGCAAGGTCAGCCACCTGGCGGTTCGGGCGCACGTTGAAGCCGATGATGACGGCCTTGTCGACGCTCGCAAGGTTCACATCGTTCTGCGTGATGGCGCCGACGCCGCGGTGGATCACCTGGATGCCGACCTCGTCGGAGACCTCGATCTTCATCAAGGAATCTTCCAGCGCCTCGACGGAACCGGAGGAATCGCCCTTGATGACGACATTGAGCATGTCGATCTCGGACTTGGCGAACTGCTCCTTGAACTCCTCGAGGGAAACGACCTTGCGGCGCTTCGCCAGCTGGGCGGCGCGTTCGGACGCTGCGCGCTTCTCGGCGATCTGGCGGGCGGCGCGGTCATCCGGAGCCACGAGGAACAGGTCGCCTGCGGTCGGCACGGACGTCAGGCCCAGCACGGAGACCGGGCGGGACGGCAGCGCTTCGGTGAGCGAGTTGCCGTTCTCGTCGAGCATGGCGCGCACGCGGCCGTAGCTGGTGCCGGCGACGATGGCGTCGCCCACGTGGAGCGTGCCCTTCTGCACGAGCACGGTCGCCACGGCGCCGCGGCCCTTGTCGAGTCGGGCTTCCACGGTGGCGCCGCGCGCCGGCATGTTCGGGTTGGCGCGCAGGTCGAGCGTCGCGTCGGCGGTGAGCAGCACCGCTTCGAGCAGCTTGTCGATGTTGATGTTCTTCTTCGCGGAGATGTCGACGAACATCGTGTCGCCGCCGTACTCCTCGGGCACCAGGCCGAACTCGGTGAGCTGGCCGCGCACCTTCTCGGGGTTGGCGCCCGGCACATCGATCTTGTTCACAGCCACCACGATCGGCACGTTTGCCGCCTGCGCGTGGTTGATGGCCTCGACGGTCTGCGGCATGACGCCATCATCGGCAGCGACCACAAGGATCGCGATATCGGTGAGTTCGGCGCCGCGGGCGCGCATGGCGGTGAAGGCCTCGTGACCCGGGGTGTCGAGGAACGTGATCTTGCGTTCCTCGCCATTCAGGTGCACGGTGACCTGGTAAGCGCCGATGCGCTGCGTGATGCCGCCGGCCTCCTTGAGCGAGACGTTCGTCTTGCGGATCGTGTCGAGCAAGCGGGTCTTGCCATGGTCGACATGGCCCATGACGGTCACGACCGGCGGGCGAGGCACGAGGTCCTCGTCATCCATGTCCTTCTCGTCATCGAGGTCGATGTCGAACTGCTGGAGCAGCTCCTTGTCTTCCTCTTCGGACGAGACAATCTTGATGTTCCAGCCGATCTCATCGCCCAGGATCTGGAAGGTATCTTCGTTGAGGGACTGCGTGGCGGTCGCCATCTCGCCCAGGTGGAAGAGCACGGTGACCAAGGACGCGGGGCTCACGTTGATCTTCTCGGCAAGATCAGCAAGGCTGGCGCCCTGGCGCAGGCGGATCGTCTGGCCATGGCCGGAGGGGATACGCACGCCACCGATGACCGGTGCCTTCATCTCCTCGTATTCCTGCTGCTTGGCGCGGCGCGCGTTCTTGCGGGCCTTGGACGAACGACCACCCTGATGGCCGAACGCACCTGCAGCGCCACCGCGGCCGCGACCGGGACGACCGCCCGGGCCGCCGTGGCCGCGCCCTGCGGGACCGTTGTCGTTGGCGGGTGCGCCCTGGCCGAAGCGATGCGGACCGTTGCCGCCTGCGCCCTGGCCTGCGCGGGAGTGACCCCAGCGCCCGCCGACGCCCGAACCCGGACGGCCGTTGCGGGCACCCGGGCGACCGTTGCGGTTGCGCGGGTTGTTGACGGTGGGGCGTGCCATCGGATGCGGACGCGGGATGTCGTTCGGCGTGGGCACATGCATGCCCTGATGGCTCGTGAACGGGTTGTTGCCCGGACGCGGCGTCTTGTCGCCGGCAGCGCCACGCGGGCGCGGCGTGGCACCCGGCTTCGGGGTGCCACGGCGTTCGCCACGCTCGCCGCGTTCACGACGGTCGTTACGCTCGCCACGTGCGCCGGGGCGTCCGCCGCGGCGCTCATCGCGATCACGGCGGTCGCCACGCTCGGCACGAGCATCGCCGTTGGCCTTCTTTTCTTCAAGCTTGCGCTGCATCTCGCGCGCGGCTTCCTGGATGCGCGGGTCAGAGCTTTGCAGACCCTCGCGGATCGCTTCCTCTTGCTTGCTCAGCGAGGAAGCGCCATGACCGCCCTGATGGCGGTTCTGGCCGGGCTTGGGACCGGGATGCGGCATGCCTGGCTTGGGGGCGTCGGCATGGCTCGTCTCATGGGATTCATGCGCTTCATGCGCCTGCTCGACACCATGCTGGTGTGCGCCTGGCTTGGGCACAGCAGCACCTTCATGCGCGGCGCCCGGATGCGGTGCCTTGCCCGGCTTGGGGGTGTGGGAATCCTTGGAATCAGCATGACCCGCAGGCTGATGCTGGGAATGCTGCGAACCCTTGGATGCATTGTTCGCGGATGCTTGGCTTGATGCCGAATTGTCGGCTGCGAACGCCGACTTGAGTCTTTTGACCACGGGCGCTTCCACCGTGGACGACGAGGACTTGACGAATTCTCCCATATCCTTGAGCTTCTCAAGGACCGTCTTGCTGTCCACGCCGAATTGCTTTGCCAACTCGTACACGCGTGCTTTAGGCACTAATTACTCCTATCTGTGCCGCGTGCCCGGGTGGCGCGCGACGCTATTTGATGAGGGCGACCATTTGATGAGGGCGACCATAATCCTGTCTCATCGTGCGACCATGACTGTGTTACCTCGTCTGTGCTTGGCGTCGCCTCGGGTTGATGTCCACAACGGTATGCCCACCATGCGGAAATCATCGGGAAAGCGGCATTGTCAGGGCAGAATCACATGATTCCACCCACACATCAACTCACAAGGATACATGATGGCGTGGATGACGCAACGCACCCGGCATGGTATCGCCAAGCGCATAATTTCAAGCGTCCCGAGGGCAGCCACGGCACTCGCGAGACGGTGGGCACACATGAAAAAGCGCCGTCCGGATGCCCTTGCCGGGCTTTCGGACGGCGCTTGATACATCGTAGAAATGCGCGGAAACGCTGCATGCATCAGCACCCGACGTCACCGCATGGTCGACTCACGCCTTGTCGGCAGGCTTCGAGGCAGGTTGCGCAACCGGTTTCGCCGATGCCGCGGACTGCACGGCAGGCTTCGCGGCGGTCGCGGCCTGCGCCACGTTGGCGGTCTGCTTGCTCAGCTGCTCCATCGCGCGGCGCTTCTCTTCAGACTCGATGCCGATCTTCCAGCCAGTGAGCTTCGCGGCGAGGCGGGCATTCTGGCCTTCCTTGCCGATGGCGAGACTCAGCTGGTCCTCGTGGATGAACGCGATGGCGGTCTGGTTCTTCTCGCTCACCACCTGCACGCTCACCGCATGGGCGGGCGAGAGGGCAGCCGCGACGAACTTCGCCGGGTCATCGGACCAATCGACGATGTCGATCTTCTCCTTGCCCAGGTTCTCCATGACGGCACGCACACGGGAGCCGCCAGGGCCGATGAGTGCGCCCTTGGGGTTCACACCCGGCGTGTTGGCACGCACGGCGATTTTGGTGCGAGCGCCCGCCTCGCGGGCGATCGCCATGATGGATACAGCGCCCGAGACAAGCTCCGGCACCTCGCGCTCAAACAGGCGGCGCACCAGCTCCGGATGGGAACGCGACACGATGATCTCAGGGCCGCGCAGGCCGCGGGAGACGTTGACCACATAGACGCGCAGGCGCTGGCCATGGCGGTAGCGCTCCCCCGGCACCTGCTCGCGCTGGGGCAGCAAGGCCTCGACGTCGCCGATGGCGATGTGTACGTTCTTGGGATCCTTGGCATCCTGCTGCACGGTGCCGGTGATGAGCTTGCCCTTCTGGCCGGCGAAGGCACCGAAGACCTTGTTGTCGGCGGCCTGGCGGAACAGCTGGGTGATGGTCTGACGGGCGGCGGAGGCGGCGACGCGGTCGAAATCGGTCGGGGTGTCGTCATATTCGGGGCCGAGCTCAGGCTCCGGGTACGGGTTGTCTTCCGTGGGCTCCTGGGGAATCTCGTCCCGCGCCCACACCGTGAACGTTCCGGCGCGTTCGTCGAGCTCCACGCGGGCATGCTTCGCCGCATGCGGCATCTTCAAATATGCGAGTCGGAAAGCCTCCGCAAGCGCATCATCCAAGGTTTGTGCATCAATGCCCTGTTCAGCTGCCAGCTTGTGCATTCCAGCCAAATCAAGTTCCATGCCTGAGACCTCCGTATGAAATTATGTATGAAATTATCAAGCAGGCCGCATGCCTGCCTCGTGCCCTTCATCATACTGAAACTGCGTTACGCCACGCAACCTGACGGGACATAGCGGCATCTCGGCACCGCCGCACCGACCACCCCCACGCGGCGGCGCAGTGTTGCGGGGTTGCGGTGGTACGGTGTCGCGGTGTTGCGGAGCTGCGGTGGCGCGGTGTTGCGGTGGCGCCATGTTGCGATGTCGCTGCGACGCGGCGTTGCAGTGGCGCACTGCCAGATTGCCGCATTGCCGTTCTGCCGCATCACGCTGTCGCATTGCCGTTTTGCACATCGCACCGCCACATCGCTCTGCCCCATCGCTCTGCCTCATCGCTATTTTGCCGCACAGCTGCTGTACCACTGTGCGGCATGCCATGCGGCGCAAAGCCGCTCCGCCACCGCGCGGCACCCCGCGCCTTACACTGGTGGCATGCTTTCTTCTCACCGAGCCGCGAAACAATCCGTGGGGGTCGCGGCCACCTCCGCTGCGCACCACGCATCGCGATTCGCCAAGCCGTTCGCCGCACTCTGCATGGCGGTGTGCATGGTCGCACCAGCGTCGTGGAGCGCAGTGCCAGCGCGGGCGGAGGATTCGACGTCGCAGAGCGCAACGACCCTCAGTTGTGCCTCGAGCGTGGCGCTGGCGAAGTCGTGGTACGACGTCTCCGATTGGGCACCCTCCCCCACCCAGCGGTTGCTCATGGCGATCGGCGCGCGCCAGGCATGGAGCCGCGCTGCCGCATTGTGCCCGGCATCGGTGTTTCCCGAAGCGACGGTGAGGGCGGCGGTATCGCAATACCGCGCCACCAAACTCGCCACGGCGCAAGGGCGCCAATCCTGGCTCACCGGCACCGATTTCTTCAATGACTCCACGACGCTGCTTGCCGCAGTGCGCACGGCATGCGGAAAGAACTCCACCGCGCTGGACCTCTCGACCGGTGGCACTTCGGCCAGCGATGGTTCAAGCAACGGCAGTGGCAATACTGATACTGGCAGCAACGGCACTGACGATAACGACACGGGCACTACCGCCAGCTCGTGCATCTCGCAATCAAGCACGCAACCGTCCCAGATCATCGGCGCCACGAGCGACGAGCTCAACGCCATCTCCACCGCCTATGATCGCGCGGCGTTCGTCATGACGTTCCGCAATGCGCAGAATTCCAACGCAGACGACCTGGCATCCGCCACCGCATACAAGCAAAGCTCCGCCAATTACGCGGCGATGGTGACGCTCGGCGGCGGGCGCAGCACTCGCAGCGGCGTGTATTCCACCCAGACGCTTCGTGCGATGGCCGATCCCGTCGTCGATCCAGCGACTGGCTACACGATGCCCGTGGCGACGAGCACATCGCTCGATGTGGTGATCAATGCGCTGAGCACGATTTCCGCGGCAGGGACGGCGGATGATTCGGGTGATTCAGGCGCTTCAGGCGCTTCGAGTGCTTCGAGTGCTTCGACCGATGGCGGCTCCTCGAGCAGCTCGGCCAGTGGCTTCGCGAGCACCAACACGGCAGGTTCGAGTGAATCGTCCGGTGTCTCTGGTTCTAGCGCCTCTGGCTCTGCCGCTTCCACCGCTTCTTCAACAGCATCAGGCTCTTCCCGCAGCTCTGGCAGCCTGACCAGTGGCCTTGACTACACGACGCAGACCATCGAGGTGAGCGGCGTCGCCTATGAACCCGCCGCCGACGGTTCGACGGACCCCGCGGCCGGTCTCGGCTCCCCCGCCGCCCGCCGCCGCGCCATGAGCGAAGAGCTCAGCGCCCGTCTGCTCGCCTGCTTCAACGCCGGCGTCCCCGCCCGCGAAGACGTGATCCTCGGCTAAGGCGCTCCACGACGAAGAACCCTCCACTGCGCTTCGCAGACGCATCAAGATGCACCAAGGCCACAGCAAATAGCCACCCCGACAGGACCCAAAGGGCACCGATCCACCCCACCGGGTGCGCGGACGCGCACACAGGATGTTGGTTACCCCATTGGTCAAGACGCCGATGACCTCTATCCGCCCCGCAGGGTGCGCGTCCACGCACACGGCGTGACCGTTGCCGCCCAGGCCAAGCGCAGATTGGCACCCATCGGTACTACAGGGTGCGCGTCCACGCACCCCACTGGCAGAAACCAGCCCGGGCTACGCCCCTGAGTCACCGATCTGCCCTAGCGGGTGTGCCATCGCGCACCCGGAACAGCAGAAACCCGACCGATTCGTACCCCAGAGCCGCCTAACCGCCCCATGGGTGCGCAACGATGCACACTCCGCGGCAGATAGCGACCCAACAGGCCCAGAAAGGCATCCACCTGCCCAGGCGTGTGCGCGACCACGTACACGAACGCCGGATAGCCGCCGGAATCAAGCCCCATCAGCCCCGCATTCACCGCATCGGGCACACCATCGTGCACCCGAACGCCAGATACACCACCTGTCGCACGCTTCCATGCCACCAACCCGGTCATCGTGTGCGCGATGGCGCACCCGAACGCCAGATACCATACTTCACTTCCCGCGCGTTCCCATGTCGCCAATTCAGCGCCACCCCACAACACAAAGCGCCCCCAACAACACAAAAAGCGGGTTGCTGATTTCTCAGCAACCCGCTCAACGCTAGGCGTTCAACAAGCCATCAGGCAGTCAAAACTACTCGATGATCTTGGTGACACGGCCGGAGCCGACGGTGTGGCCGCCTTCGCGCACTGCGAAGGTCAGGCCCTGCTCCATGGCGACCGGCTGGATCAGCTCGACGGAGAACGTCGCGTGATCGCCAGGCTGAACCATCTCGACGCCTTCCGGCAGCGTGATGACGCCGGTGACATCGGTGGTGCGGAAGTAGAACTGCGGACGGTAGTTGGAGAAGAACGGCGAGTGACGGCCACCCTCGTCCTTGGTGAGGACGTAGACCTCAGCCTCGAACTTGTGGTGCGGGGTCACGGAGCCGGGCTTCGCAACGACCTGGCCGCGCTCGACCTGGTCGCGGTTGATGCCGCGGAGCAGCAGACCGGTGTTGTCGCCAGCCTCGGCGGTGTCCATCGTCTTGTGGAAGGTCTCGATGGAGGTCACGGTGGTCTTCTGGGTCGGACGGAGGCCGACAATCTCGACTTCGGAGTTCACCGGCAGCTGGCCACGCTCGACGCGGCCGGTCACCACGGTGCCACGGCCGGAGATGGTGAAGACGTCCTCGATAGGCATCAGGAACGGCTTGTCAAGGTCGTGAACCGGGGTCGGGATGTAGTCGTCGACGGCATCCATGAGCTGCTTGATGGTCTCCACCCAGTGCTCGTGGTTCGGAGCGTCGTCGTGCAGAGCGCCGTAAGCGGAGGTACGGATGACCGGGCAATCGCGATCGAAGCCGTTCTCCTCGAGCAGGTCGCGGACTTCCTCCTCGACGAGCTCGATGAGCTCTTCATCGTCGACCATATCGCACTTGTTGAGGGCGACGAGGATCTTCGGCACGCCCACCTGACGAGCGAGCAGCACGTGCTCGCGGGTCTGAGCCATCGGGCCATCGGTAGCGGCGACAACGAGGATTGCGCCATCCATCTGAGCAGCGCCGGTGATCATGTTCTTCACGAAGTCGGCGTGGCCAGGGCAGTCCACGTGAGCGTAGTGACGCTTCGCGGTCTGGTACTCGATGTGAGCGATGTTGATGGTGATACCGCGGTCCTTCTCTTCAGGAGCGGAATCGATCTGATCGAAGTCGTACTCCGGGTTGAGGTCGGGGTACTCCTCATGCAGAACCTTGGAGATAGCGGCGGTCAGGGTCGTCTTGCCGTGATCGACGTGACCGATCGTACCGATGTTAACGTGCGGCTTGGTGCGCTCGTACTTGGCC
>JAQXZM010000120.1 GCA_029227215.1 Bifidobacteriaceae bacterium
GTCGGCGATGCGCCCGCGCACCGGCATGAGGAAGTTATCGACCATGCTGTGGAAGAAGCGAGAGTCCGACGACATCACCTGCCCCACGGCTTTGACGCCGAACGCCTCGTCGAATTCGGTGACGGCGGCGCTGATGAGCTCGGCGATGCCGTCGATGTCGAAGCTCGTGTGGGAGGTGTCCGGCGGCTTGAGCATGTCGGAGTTCGCGATGCCTTCCAACAGCTCCTGGCGGTTGTGGAATCGACGGTAGATGGTGGTCTTCGCCACGCCGCTGATGCGGGAGACCTCCTCGATCGTCACCGCTTCGACGCCGCGGTTCAGGGCGATGTTCATCGTGGCGTCGATGAGCTTGCGGTCGGTGCGGTTGCGCACCCGCTGGCGGCCGTGCTCCCGGCCGTGCTCTGCGCTCACGCCCTCGGCGCCGCTGGTGCCGGTCGTACTCGAGTCGGTGCGGGGCACCCCAGCGATGCTGGGCGTATCGCCGGTACCGGGCGTGGCGGTACGAGGCCTGTCGCCTGATGCGGTGCCTGGCTGGGCACTGTGGGCCAATGCCATTGTCATGGTCTGTCTCTTGTCTCTTTCTTTGCGTCTCTCTGATGTCGTGGTCTTGCTGGTTCTCGCCTGGTTGCTATGCCTTGTGTTGCCTCGCGTGTCAGAACAGCTTCGTGGATTCCAATTGCTTGGTGAAGTTCGCGTTGAACCGTCCCAACGGTCGCGCCAAGGGCCGGATGATGAGGAACACGAGCACGAAGGGTGCGAGCCGCAGCAGGTTGAGCCAGTAATCGTTCGCGTAGATGCCGCCGATCGCCGCACGCAACGCCTTGATCACATAGGTGGCGGGCAGGAACCAGCTGATGTCGCCGATGATGGGGTCGAGCATCCTGAGCGGGTAGCCGCCGTCCGATCCGGCGATCTGCATCACCATGATCGTGAGGTTGATGGCCTTGCCCACGTTGGCGAACGTGGCGACGTTCGAATAGCAGATGAACGTGAACACAAGCCCGCTGATCTGCGCGCACAGCACATAGAGCCACGGATGGGCGCATTCCATGCCGAGGAACAGGATTTGGCCGCCGGCGAGGAACGTGGTCTGCGCCAGCGAGATGACGGCGAAGATGCCGAAACGACCCCAGTAGCGCTGCCAGCGCTTGGAACCGGGCACAGCCTTGAGCGTCTCCTCGTCGGGCACGCAGCGCAGTGCGAGGCCCATGAGCATGGCGCCGAGCCACAGTGCGATGGACGTGTAGAGCGGCGATAGTGCCGTGCCGAACGACGACACGGGGTAGAGCGCGTGGCGGTTGACGGTGACAGGCGCCGCCAGGGAGGCGGCGAACGCGGAGGCGTCATCGCCCACGAGCTGGGTGAGCTGCGTGAGGTCGTTCGATGCCAGCGCTTTCTGCAGTCCCTGGTCGATTGTGTCGAGCGAATCGCTGGCGGTCGAAAGCCCGTTGGAGATGTCGCTGATCGTGGTCTTCAAATCATTGAGCTTGTCGGTGAGCGATCCATCCGACTGGGAGAGGTCGGTGAAAGCGTTCTGCAGGCTGCTGCTCATCGAGGCGAGCGAATCGGATGCCTGCTGGGCGCTGCTGCTGATGGTGGCGAGGTTCGCCTTGATCTGCGAGTCATAAGCCGCCTTGAGCCCGTTGATGGCATCCTTGGCTTCGTTCGCTGCGGCCAGCACGGAATCCTTCTTCTCGTCCGCCGAGGAGCCGGCCTGGCCGGCGTAGTTCGCGGCGGCCAGGATCTTGGAATGCAAGGCGTCGAGCTTGCCCAGCACCGTGGAGTCGATGGTGGAGATCGCGTTGTCCAGTGCCGAGGTGTCGATCGGGATCCCCTGGCTTTGCGCCTCTTGCTTGATCTGGTCGCGCAGCGCGGTCAGGGAATCGCGCAGCTTCGTGTAGGCATCGATCTGCTGCTGCACGGAATCGGCGCGCTGCTGGAGCGCCTGCTGCATGTCGTGCGCATCGGTGCCGGCGTCGCCCAGCACGTTCGCCAGGTCGTCACTCACTGTGCTGAACGCCTGGGCGCTCGAATCGATGGACGACGAGACGGCGGTGGATGCGGCGTCGAGAGCGGACGAGATGTCGTTGACGGAGGAGACCGCGGTGTCAATGTCGGACTTGGCGGAATCCACGTCCTGCTGGGTCATCGACAGCAGCGTGGACGAGCTGTCGAGCAGGGTCTGCGCGGAGTCGACGAGCGTGCCGTAGGTGGTCACCACGCTTGATGCGCTCTTGGTCTGGGTGCTCAGCTGCTGGATGTGGTGGTCGAGGTTCACCGCGAGCGCTCGCGTGTCGTCGGAGTCGAGGTATTTGGCGAGTGTGTCGATCACATCGAGGCCCACCGAGGTCATCGTTTTGGTGAACACCGTGTTGATCATCGCGCTGATCTCGTTGGCGCCTTGGCCGGTGATCTTCGGCGCGATGCCGTTCTTCTTCTCGTTCTGGTAGTAGGTGAGCGTCGCGTGCTCCATGTTGTCGGAGAAGAACGTCATCATGTCGTCCGAGAAATCCTGCGGGATGATGACGGCGGCGTAGTATTCGCCGGACTTGGCGCCGTCGATGGCGGTCGCTTCGTCGGTGAACTGCCAGTCGAGCTGATGGTTGCCACGCAGCGTGTTGATGACGGTGTCGCCGATGTTGATCGTGACCGGCACGATGTCGGAATGGTAACCCTCGTCGCTGTTGGCAACGGCGATCTTGAGGTTCTTCGTGTTGCTGAACGGGTCCCAGCTCGCCGCCACGTTGAACCATGCGAACACCGCGGGCAGCATCGTGAGGCCGATGACGACGACGAGCGCCGCCGCGTTCGAGAAGGCGTGCTTGATGTCGATGCTGAAGATCTTCCACACGTTCTTCATCGCATGCCCTCCTTATCGGTGTGGGTGTCGCCGGTGTGGGTGTCGTCGGTCGGAATGGTGCTCGAGTCAGTGGTGTCGGTAGCGCCCTGACCATCAGTGGAGTTCCCGGAGCCTTTGCGAGTCGACGCGCCGCTTGTGGCGCTTCCGTCCGTTGAATCAGTGCCCTGGCTGTTTTCGCCGTCCGTGGGGGAGCCGTGCGTGCCCTCTGGCGTGGGGAAGCCCGTCGCGGAATACCTGGCGGGTTGGGCCCCGGGAAGGATGGGCGCGGCGAGGATCGATTGCGCGATCGAGGGATTGAGCGACTGTGCGAGCTCCTTGACGGCTTGGTGCTTCTCCATGGCGGACCGTGCCTCTTGCTCTTCGGCGCTCAGCGATTCGTTCTCAGCGTCGCCGTTGCCATCAGCGGTGGTGGAACTGCCGTCGTTTGTGTCGTCGTCCGGCGACTGGGTGAAGCGGGCGATGAGGTCGTCCTCCCACTGGCTTTCCTGCTTGAGCTGAAGATTGTCTTTGCGTTGCAAGATCGCCTCGTTGAGCTTCTCCAAGGGCGCCGCGAGGGAGGAAGCCAAGGCATCCGTCCCAGGCTCCGCGTGGCGTGGCGTGATTGCACCGGAACGGTTACCAGAGCTTGCGGATTTCCCATGCTGCTCATCATCCCCATGCTGCTCATAAGGAGACACGACGGGAGCGGACAATGCAGTGGCAGGGGTGATTGCATCGGTGTCAGCGGCATCGGCGTCGTCGGTATCGGTCAGCGCAATTCGCGATGTTGCAGATGTTGCAGATGGCTCGGAGGTCTCGGAAGCCTCGGAAGCCTCGGAAGCCTCGGAAGCCGCAGTCGTCTCTGTTGGCGCAGCCTTCCCGGAAGGAGAGGAGGTGCCATTGTCGGTTTCGCCAGAGGCGGCATCGTCGGTGCCATCATGATCGGCGCCGCTATCGCCTATGCCGTCGCTGTCATCGTCAGTGTTCTCGCTGGCATCGTCATCATCGCCATCATCGCCGTCGTTGTCATCAAGGGGTCCGATGGACTCTGTGGCCGCTGTGTCGGCGTCGGAATCAGCGCCTGCCTCTTGCGGCAGCGGCGACGGCGTGTTGTTGGCGAACTGGCGCTTGCGCAGTAGCGTGGCGCGATGCTCGCGCAGCATCTGGCGCAGCTCGTCGGGGGAGACCTTGAGCAGGAGCATCTGGCGCTGGAACGAATCGCGGATCAGGTCGATGGCCAGCAGGAACACGATGATGATGATCATCCAGCCCACCCACAGCGCCACGACGAGCGGCTTGTTGCTCGTGTTGTAGTGCGAGAGCACC
>JAQXZM010000121.1 GCA_029227215.1 Bifidobacteriaceae bacterium
CGCCTCGCGATGGAGACCGGCGCGCCAATCATCCCCACCGCGCTCATCGGCACGCGCGACATCCAGCAGCCCGGCCAGGTGATCCCCAGCAAGGGCAAGGTCACCGTCATCTACGGCGAGCCCATCGAGGTGGAGCGTTGCGAGGAGGGCGAGATCACCCATGAGGCGATCCGCGAGCTCACCGACGAGATGATGCGTCGCATCCAGAAGATGAGCGGCCAGGAATACGTGGACACCTACGCCCAGGTCTACAAGAAGATGCTCAAGGAGCAGCAGGAAAAGGAACAACAGCAGGGCGAATAGCTGAAAGGCGATCGGCAGGAAAAGGAACAGGAAATCGGCGAGCAAGGTCGCTAGGGCTCGGAGGCAACCGAAGAATGGGCGAAGCCGACGGCCGGCCGAGCGCCGATAGTGTACCGGTCACATAGCGGAGAGGCCCGCAGGAGCGATGTCTCCTGCGGGCCTCTCGCGTTCTTCTGGCAAACGCTTACACGACGGTGAGCGTGATGACGGTGGGCGTGCCATCCGCGTTGCGGATGCGCACGGACTGGCCGGCCTGCACGGATTGCTGGCGCACCTGGTCGGTCCAGTTGCCCAGGATCGTCGTCTTCTTCTCCACGCTGAAGCCCAGGTCGGTGAGGGTCTTCGCGGCATCGTCGTAACTGCTGCCCACCACGTCCGGCACGGTGGCCATCTGCGGGCCGAGCGAGACGGTGATCGTCACCGAGTCGCCCCAATGGAGCGTGTCGCCGGCGGCTGCCGTGGCGGAGATGATCTTCCCCTCGTCCACGGAATCCGAGTAATCCTGCTTCCATGTCACGGTCAGATTGTCGGCGGCGAGCTCGGATTCGACATCGGTGCGCGCCTTACCGATCACATCGGGGAATGTCACCGGCTTGGGGCCCTTCGACAGCGCGACGGTGATCGCCGCATTATGGTCCACCGTGGTGCCCGGCGCAGGCGTGACGGAGATCGCGGCGCCTTGGGGCACGGTGAGCGAGTACTGGTCCGCCGATTCGTCATGCTGCACGTTGGTGAACCCCGCGGCCTCGAGCGCTGCGATCGGATCCTTGCCATCGGTGGTCGAGGCGTCGAGCAGGTCGGAGGGGATGGTGAGCTGCGCGGGGCCTTCCGACACGACCACGTCCACGATGCCGCCGCGGATCGACACGTGGCTGCCCACGAGCGAGGGGGACGTGGAGATGATGTTGCCGCGCGCCACTGCGTCATCGTTGCGTTGCGTCACCTGGTAGTCGATGCCGGCGTCGTCGAGCAGCTGGCGGTAGTCGTCCCATTTCGCGTTCGTGACGGTGCACGAGGTGGAATCCTCGCAGGTCACGTCCTGTGCGGCGGGAAGCTCATGGTAGCTGCCTGGGCCGGAGAAGAACCACCAGATGGCGGAGCATCCGGCGAGCAGAATGAGCACGAGCAGCACCGTGAGCACGAGCTTGCGCGTGGCGCGGTGAGGCTTGGCGGGCCTCCTCGACGCCGTGGCCTTGAGGGATACCACCTGCGTGGCGGCATTCCCTGTATGCCCGTCATTCCCCGGGATGGCGTTGCCGGCGGCGATCGCGGTGGTGGATGCCATGCCGGCAGGTTGGTGTGCCCCCACAGCCTGGTTCTCGGCAGCGGACTGATTGAGCGGTTCCGTCCGGGCGGTGCGAGCGGTCTGGCTGCCGGCGGGAGGCAGGGGAGGGGCGGGCGTGCGGATTGCCATCGTCGGGGAGTCGTCCTGAGGCAGCACGGACGTGGCGTTCAGCTCGTCATGGCGTGTGAGCGGCACCGTCGCATCGGAGGTGTCGGAAGCCCAGATCGCGGCAGGGTTGATCACCGCGGAATCGATTGCCGTGGGATCGATTGCCGCGTCATCGGAAGGGGAGGCTGCGGTTTCAGTGGCGGCGGCATCGGCGGCCGTGGCACTGGCACTCGTGGCCCCGGCGGTCATGTCCCTGGCAGTCATGCCCTGGGGCACAGCGGTACCCGAGCTTTCGGCATCGGCAGGCAGGGCGGGTGCGGCGTTCGTCGCGGCGGTGGCTGCGCTCACCGTGGTGATGTCGCCGGTCTGGGGGTTGATCGCCGCGGATTGCAAGGCATCCGGATGCGGTGATTGGCTGCCGTCGATATGGTCGGCGAGCGGCTGACCAGTGGCCGAGGGGGAGACGCATACAGAGGAATCGATGGAATCGGCGGAAGCGGCTGGGCTGCCGACATCGCCGTTGTTGGCGGTACTGACAGTGTTGTCTGCGTCGCCTGCGATACCTGCGTCGCCTGTGTTGCTTGTGTTGTCTGCGTTGCCAGGGGTGGCGAGATTCCCAGCCCGGGTCTCCTCTTCGTCGCCTGAGGCAGCGGCAGAGCTCATCGCACGCTGCGCGACCTGCTCCAGCGCCGGCTTGGCGCCGGTCGCGCCGGCTGCTTTCTGCGCGGATGGCGTGTCAGCGGCACGCCAGGCGAGCTGCTGCTCGGTGAGCTTGCTGCGCATCGCCTGGAATTCCTCGAGCGCCACCGAAGCATCGGCGGGGCGCTTCGCCATGTCGCGCATCGTCAGGTGCCGCACGAAATCGTTCACCGGGGCGGGCACGTCAGGGTAGACGCTCGCCAGATCCGGCACGTCCTCGTTCACATGCTTGAACACCATCGTCATCGAATTGTCGCAATTGAACGGCACGACGCCGCACAGCAGCTCCCACGCCATGATGCCCACCGAATACAGGTCGCCTTGCGGGGTCGCCAGGTTCGATTCGATCATCTCGGGCGCCAGGTAGGCGGCGGTGCCCAGCAGCATGCCGGTCGTCGCCATCGTCGCCTGCGAGGCGGCCTTCGCCAAGCCGAAATCCGTGATCTGCACATGCCCGCGCGCATTGATGAGGATGTTCTCCGGCTTGATGTCGCGGTGCACCACGCCTTCCCGATGCGCTGCCGTCAGGCCCTCGAGCGTCTCGCCCACCACATGGAGCGTCTGGTCGATGGTGAAACGCCCGCGCTCGTGGAGCACATGGCGCAGGTTGCAGCCATCCACGTATTCCATCACGAGGAAGTCCAGCCCATGCCACTGGCCGAAGTCATACACCTGCACCACATGGGGGCTCGCGATGCGCGCGGCGGACTGCGCCTCGCGGCGGAAGTGGCGGATGAACGACTCGCGGTTGGGGCCCTGCGCCAGCTGCGTGTGCATGATCTTGAGCGCCACGGTGCGGTCAAGCCGCACGTCCTGCGCTTCGTAGACCGTCGCCATACCGCCATCGGCGATGCGACGGCGCACGGAATAGCGCCCGTCGATGAGGTCGTCCGCGGCAGGGTCGTGCTGGGGCGCCACAGGGTTCTGTGGGGTCTGCGAAGTCACAGGGTTCATGCTTGCCATCGTATTACGCGGTCTCCATCTACGGTTTGCCTAGCTCTGGCTACGACTTCCTACGATATGCCTGCCGCTATGCGGCCTGTCCCGGCCATCGGCATCCGTGCGGTCAGCCGATGCCCGGCACGAACAGCGCGCACTGGCGTGCAAGGCCGTCCTTCTCGGCGCCGCTGATGCCGAGGGCGGCGCAATGCTCGTCGAGCGCCGTGCATGTGGCATGCCAAAGCGTTTCGATGCGCTCGCGGGAGCGGTCGACCGCCCCGCTGGTGCGGAAGGCTTCGGTGATGCGGGCGACGTCCCGCGCGGATTCATGGGAATCCGAATACGCGGCGATGAGAGCCCGCCGCGTGGCGTCATCGGCGCCTTGCAACGCGTCGGCGAGCAGGAGCGTGCGCTTGCCTTCGCGGATGTCGCCGCCCACCGGCTTGCCTGTCGAGGCACTCGTGCCGATTACGTCGATGAGATCGTCGTTGATTTGGAACGCGATGCCGAGGGGTTCGCCGATCGCCGTCGCCGCGGCCTTCGCCGCATCAGGGTCGGCGCCCGCGCATAGCAGGCCGAGCAGCAGGGGAGCCACCGTCGTGTAGCTCGCGGTCTTCCACCGGTAGGTGCGCTCCGCGCATTCGGCGAGGCGCTCATGGTCGGCGAGCGGCAGCGTCTCCACCGCCACGTCCATCACCTGGCCGATCTCCACCGCGCGGTGCATGCGCAGGAACGCCTCGACGATCGCATCACTGTGGGGAGCGAGACGCGCCGCCTCATGCATGACGTCCACCGATGCGGTCGCCAGAAGGTCGCCGAGCATGATCGCCAGGCCATCGCCCTGGGCGCGCGAGCCCAAGGCATCCGACAGGGCGCGGTGGGCGGACGGCGCTCCGCGGCGCAGGTCCGAGTCATCGATGATGTCGTCATGCACGAGCGCCGCCGTTTGGAAGATCTCCAACGCGCACGCGATGTCCCGCGCGGCAGGGAAACGCGATTCGTCGCCGCGCGCGCTCGCGAACGCCTGGAGCAGCAGCTTGGCGCGCAGCCGCTTGCCGCCCCGCGAGGACGCCACCGCCTGGGAGGCGACGAGGTCCGTCACCCGCGACGCGGGGTCCGTGGCGCGGGCGGCGCTTGCGGCATCGTCATGCATCGTGCAGTACTGTGCCACGAGGCGTTCGATGCGGGAGTCAATCTGTTCGCGGGTCATCTGGGTCACGTGCCCATCGTAGCCCAGCCGGGCGCATGGGTACAGGCGTGGCTGCAGGTGCGGCCGTTATCCACACAACCGTTGTCCACATCGGCGGTCTTCACACCATGTTCGACGAAGGTTGTCCACAGGGTCGATTCACAGAAGGTACCACTGTGCACATTGGTCAAAAACCCGTCGGTCGTGGCGCGAAGTGTGGCATGGTTGGACTTACCGAGGTACCGGGCCGGCACCGCGGGTGATGAGACAGAGACACTGAACAGGCATCGATACTGAACAGGCACTGACGCGGGAGGGCCACCGATACGGGACGCGAACCCGAACAGCGGCGCATGTCGGTTGGCACATGTCCAGTTGGTATATGTCTAGTTGGTACGGATGGATTGCTGAGAGGCGACAGGGACGCGCATGGCGCACAGCGCGTGGCACAAGGGATCGGTCGCGGCACGCACAGCGCGGGGAGCATGCGTTGGAAGTGCCGAGGGCCGCAGATGGAGAGCAAGCAGCACGGGGCCGGCACCGGGAACCACCGACCACAATAACCGACACACAATCACCGAAACACAACCACTGGCGCGGAACCGCCGGCACAGAGCAAGCCGGAGCGCGCCGAACCATCGGAAAGGACTCATGATGACCCGCACGAAGAAAAACGCTGACATCAGGCCGAGCACAGATACTGGGAAGGGCGCAATCGCCAGAAAGAGCACGGACGCCGGAAAGAACACCGGCATCGGGAAGAGCACGGACGCTATCGCAACGCGCAGCACCGCACCGCATGACACCGCCACGGATCCCGCGCTCGATACCGCGCAGGAGGAATCGATGGTGCACGCGGTGGCACAGCTGGGGCGCGAACGCAGCGGCATCGACGATCCGTTGGAGTTCGTCGGCGGGCTTCGCGGCGCCAGGCGCATGGCATCGCCACTGACGGAATCCGTGGTGGCGAAGGCAGCGGAGGACTTCCATGCGCGTCGTGCCGACATCGGCCTGGTGGAGGCGGACGGCGCATGGTTCGATGACCCGGTGAACGAGTGGATGAACTCGTTGGACTTCGCCGACCCCAAGCTGAGCGCCGAAGGCATGCTCCGTATCGCAGCAGGCACGCGGGAGACGCTTTCCATGCGCGATGCGATGCTCGTCTCGGTGCTCGCTCCCATCACGCGCACCGACATGCAGCGGCTTGCAAGCGCTCCGCATGACGTGAAGAGCGCGAAGACCGTGTATGACGCGCTCAACTCGGTGTTCCGCGATCCGACCGCCGTGCCGGATTCCGGCAGATGCGCCACCGGGTTGAAGCTGTTCGCGCTGCTCGTGCGCTCCGTGCCGCGCCGCGATCGCGCGCATCCGCTCGCGTGCGTCGCCTACATCTGCTGGTGGCTGGGGTTCCTTGACGAATCACGCCGATGCGCCCAGGAATCGTTGGACATCGACCCAAGCTGCTCGCTGGCGAGCATCATCATGACGGCGACCCAGTTCGAGGTGCTCCCGGCGTGGGCGGATTGCGCCATCGACGAAAGGAACGCCATGGCGGGGATCTAGGTGCGGCGGTGCGGTATAGTGGTGAACCGTTGAGTTGCGCTTGCCATAACTGTGCCTAAGTGACGTAAGGCATGGGAACCCGGGAGGCGCCGTGCGAGGAGGGGTTGTGGCGACCACTAAGACCACTGCGAAAACTGCTGCTGCGAAGACCGCCGCGAAGGCGGCTCAGGATGCCGAAACGGCCGCCGAGAATGCCGAGGGCGCCGAGGCCGTGACGGCTGCCGCCGCGTCCAAGACTGATGCGTCCAAGACCGATGCGTCCAAGACTGATGCGAAGAAGCCTGCGCGCCGCAAGACCCGGGTCGCGTCCTCCAAGAAGGATTCCACCACGACGAGCACCATGAAGAGCACTGCGAAGGCCGCTGCAGGGACTGAGGCTACTGAGGCTTCGGAAACCGCGGCGGATGGCGACTCCACCGCCAAGAAGCCAGCGAAGAAGACTTCTCGCAAGTCCTCTTCCGCCAAGGGCTCCCGCAAGGCCTCCGCCAAGCGTTCCAAGAAGGAATCCCCGGAATCCGCCGCATCGTCCGTGGCTGAGCCCACGGGCAAGTCCTCCATCGAGGAATCCGCCAAGGACGACGAGACGGATGATCTCGAAGAGGACGTCTCCGACGAGCTGACCGATGAGCAGGATGAGCTGGGCGACGACTTCGACGACATCGAGGACGAGTTCGGCGATTCCGACGAGGACGCCGACGATGATGACGAGGACGACGCGGAAGACGATGGTTCCGTCAGCCTTCCCGAGGACGTCGCGGACGAGGAATCCGAGGAAGCCGAGGAAGAGAAGAAGCGCCAGCGTGCCGAGGCCGCCAAGGCCAAGGGTGCCTTCATCGTCTCCGATAGCGACGACGAGGACGAAGACAACCTCACCCCGGCGGGCAACCCCAAGCGTCGCGTCGTCGCCACCGGCGCCACCGCAGACCCCGTCAAGGATTACCTCAAGCAGATCGGCCGCGTCAACCTCCTCACCGCAGAGCAGGAGGTCGACCTGTCGGAACGCATCGAGGCCGGCCTGTACGCCCAGCACCTGCTCGATACGGAAAGCGACAGCATGAGCTTCAAGCGTCGCCGTGAGCTCAAGTGGGCGGCGAACGACGGCCAGAAGGCGAAGTCCCACCTGCTCGAGGCGAACCTGCGCCTCGTCGTTTCCCTCGCCAAGCGCTATACCGGCCGCGGTATGCTGTTCCTCGACCTCATCCAGGAAGGCAACCTCGGCCTGATCCGTGCCGTCGAGAAGTTCGACTGGAAGAAGGGCTTCAAGTTCTCCACCTACGCCACCTGGTGGATTCGCCAGGCCATCACCCGCGCCATGGCGGACCAGGCCCGCACGATCCGCGTGCCCGTGCACATGGTGGAGGTCATCAACAAGCTGTCGCGTGTGCAGCGCCAGATGCTCCAGGACCTTGGCCGCGAGCCCACGCCGGACGAGCTCGCCCGCGAGCTCGACATGCCAGTCGAGAAGGTGCAGGAAGTGCAGAAGTACGGCCGCGAGCCGATCTCCCTCCACACGCCGCTGGGCGAGGATGGCGATTCCGAGTTCGGCGACCTCATCGAGGACACCGATGCCATCGCGCCGTCCGACGCCGTCGCCTTCTCGCTGCTCCAGGAGCAGCTCAAGCAGGTGCTCGAGACCCTGAGCCCCCGCGAGGCGGGCGTCATCGAGATGCGCTATGGCCTGAAGGACGGCCAGGCGAAGACGCTCGACGACATCGGCCGGGTCTATGGCGTCACGCGTGAACGCATCCGCCAGATCGAGTCCAAGACGATGTCGAAGCTGCGCCATCCCTCGCGTTCGCAGACCCTCAGGGACTTCCTGAGCAAATAACACATCCAAGCCCGCTTCGGCGGGCTTTTCCATCGAGGAGCACCTCCGGGACCGGCCTGACGGATGGGCAGCGGGCAGATACGAGAGCCCTGCAGCCAGGCCGGCCTGGGAAACATCGCGCACCGGCCGTACCGGACGAGCATCGCCGCCAGCGCGGCATGAGGAAGGACACACGTGGCAAAGGCAGATTCCAAGCAGGCAAGCGCTTCGAAGGGCGCTGCGAAGAACGCCGAGTCGCAGGGATACAACGCATCGGACCTGACCGTCCTCGAAGGCCTCGATGCCGTGCGCAAACGCCCCGGCATGTACATCGGCACCACCGACACGCAGGGCCTCATGCACTGCCTGTGGGAGATCATCGACAATTCCGTCGACGAAGCCCTTGCCGGCGCCTGCAACCGCATCACCGTGACGCTGCACCGCGACGGGTCGATCACCGTGGAGGACAACGGCCGCGGCATCCCCGTCGACGTGGAGCCCAAGACCGGGCTGTCCGGCGTGGAGGTGGTGCTCACCAAGCTGCACGCCGGAGGCAAGTTCGGCAACAGCGCCTACAACGCGGTCGGCGGCCTGCACGGCGTGGGATCGTCCGTCGTGAACGCCCTGAGCTCCCGCCTGGACGTGGAAGTGGACCGCGATGGCAAGACGTACCGCATGGAATTCCATCAGGGTCACCCGGGTGTGTACACCGACGCCGATCCCGAGGCTCCGTCGCCGGATTCACCCTTCAAGAAGACCCGCAAGGGCAGGCCCACGCAGCTGCGCGTCGTGGGCACCTACCGCGGCAAGCGCACCGGCACGCGCATCCGCTACTGGTCCGACCCCGAGATTTTCAACGACACCGCGCGTTTCCAATACGACCAGCTCATCGACCGTGTGCGCCAGACCACGTTCCTCGTGCCCGGCCTGCGCATCATCGTCATCGACGAGAACGTGGACCCCACCGGCGACATCGCCCAAGACGACCGCCTCGAGGTGGATGGCGACGCGATGGCCGCCCCCACGCTCACGGAAGATGCCATCGAAGGTGGGGAACCGGACGAGGATGAGACGACGGGCTCACAGGCACCTGCTGAAGGGCCGGATCCCGAGGGCACCGATAATGCGGATTCCGATTCCGCGGATGCTACCGATTCCGCTGATTCCTCTGACACCGCTGATTCCTCTGACACCACCGACACCTCCGATGCTGTCACCGCCCCTGCGAAGGCCGCCACGCCGTCGCATCCGCGCGTCCAGGAATTCCTCCACGAGGGCGGCGTCGTGGACTTCGTGGACTTCCTCTCGCATGGCGCCCCGGTGTGCGACGTGTGGCACGTGCATGGGGAAGACACCTACGAGGAGGAGACCCAGGCGGTGGGCGCCGACGGCGACCTGCACGCCACGATGGTGACGCGCACCTGCGGCGTCGACATCGCCTTCCGCTGGGTGGACGACTATGACACGACGATCCGCAGCTTCGTCAACGTCGTCGAGACGCCGGGCGGCGGCATGCACCTCGACGGTTTCCTCAACTCCCTCGTCAAGCAGGTGCGCAAATACGTCGAGGCCAACGCCCGCAAGCTCAAGGTGAACCTCAAGGACTCCTCCATGCGCATCGAGCGCGACGACGTGACCACCGGCCTCGTCGCCGTCGTGACCGTGCGCATCGCCGAGCCCCAGTTCCAAGGCCAGGTGAAGGACGCCCTGGGCACCGCGCAGGTCAAGCCCCTCGTCACCCGCATGTGCGACGAGCAGATCGGGCAGATGATGTCGGGCAGCAAGCGCGGCTACAAGGAGCAGTCCGCCCGCGTGCTCGAGAAGATCACCGGCGAGATGCACGCCCGCGTGCAGGCGCGCAAGACGAAGGAGGTCACGCGCCGCAAGAACGCGCTCGAATCCGCGTCCATGCCTTCCAAGCTTTCCGACTGCCAGCCGGGCAACGACGACATCGCCGAACTGTTCATCGTCGAGGGCGACTCCGCACTGGGCACCGCCAAGGCGGCGCGCAACTCCATGTTCCAGGCGCTCCTGCCGATTCGAGGCAAGATCCTGAACGTGCAGAAGGCATCCACCGCGCAGATCCTCGCCAACAAGGAATGCTCGGCGATCATCCAGGTCGTGGGCGCCGGCTCCGGCGCGACGTTCGACCTCGACCAGGCGCGCTACAACAAGGTCATCATGATGACCGATGCCGATGTGGACGGCGCCCACATCCGCACGCTCCTGCTCACGCTGTTCTACCGCTACATGCGCCCCCTCGTGCAGGCAGGGCATGTGTACGCCGCCGTGCCGCCGCTGCACCGCATCGCGCTCGCCGGGCGACACAAGGGCGAGTTCGTCTACACATACTCCGAGGAGGAGCTGCAGACCAAGCTCGACGACCTGCGGCGCAAGGGCATCGACTTCAACCCCGACGTGCAGCGCTACAAGGGCCTGGGCGAGATGGACGCCGACCAGCTCGCCGACACGACGATGGACCCGCGCACGCGCACGCTGCGCCGCATCCGCCTCGAGGACGCCGCCCACGCATCCGACGTGTTCGAGCTGCTCATGGGCGACGACGTGCCGCCCCGGCGCCGGTTCATCATCGACAACGCAGAGGACTTCGACCGCTCGAACATCGATGCATGACGAACACTGCGCGGCGAACACCATCGCGTAAGACCCGCATACCAGGCACCCGACCACCAACCATCACGATTGCGCCGCATGGCGCGGAGAGGACGAAGGCACATGGTCCGTCAGATCATCCTTGTGCGGCACGGCAGGACCGCCTACAACGCACAGAACCGCTTCCAAGGCCAGATCGACATCCCGCTCGACGAAGTGGGCGCCTGGCAGGCCGAGCGCACCGGCGAGGCATTGCGCACGCTGCTCGAGGCGGACGAGCGCATCGCACCGGCGAGCGGAGCGCCCATCGCGGGCGGCGGCACGGCATTCGACCCCGCCGCCGACATCCTCGTCGTCTCCTCCGATCTTTCCCGCGCGGCGAGCACCGCCCACAGTTTCGCCGACCCGTGGGGGCTCACCGTGCACCTCGACCCCCGGCTGCGCGAACGCTCGTTCGGGCAGTGGGAGGGCGTGCGCCTGGAGGATGCCCAGCGCGACTACCCGCGCGACTACGCCGACTGGCGCGACGGCAAGGGCGGCGAGCTCAGGCATGGCGCGGAATCCCGCGACAGCCTGGGCACCCGCGGCATGGAAGCCGTCAACGACTGGGCGCAGCGCGCGGGGGAGGACCAGACCGTGCTGTTCTTCTCGCATGGCGCATGCATCGCCGAGACGATCGACCACATGCTCGAGCCGATTGGCACCACGAGCGGCATCGCGAACTTCTCCACGATGCGCAACGACCACTGGGCCCAGCTCGTGCCTTACGAGCCGCACGGCGGGCAGCCCCGCTGGCGCTTGATGTTCTACAACCGCGGGCCCGCGCTCGCGATGACGCCCAGGTGGGAGCACCCGTTCGACGAGGCGTGAGCCGCGGCCGACCTGATGGTGATGGCCGAGCGATGGCGGGTGGTCAGTGACGGTCGGGCGGTGATGGCCGATCGGGCAGCTCGTCCCATGCCGCAGACATACCTGGCATGACCACCGGCGAACGTGGCTTACAATGAAGAGAAACGGTGATGCGGGAGAGCGTGCCAGGCATCACGGGAAACACATTTATGTACCCCTTATGGGTCACCCCATGGGAAACGGCGCTGGAAACAGCGTGCGCGAGCGTGCGAAGGGACTTGGAAATCGTGGATACTGGTCAATCCGACAGCCGCATGACGGATGAACCGACTCCCGCTTCTGCAGGAGGAGCAGCGCATTCAGACAGCGCTGGGAATAATGCGGGCAACGGCACCGGCAAAGGCAATGGCACCGTCAAGAGCACTGGGAACAGTGGCGTTCCCTCGGCCGCGGATGCTGTGCCCGGCGCCGAGGCAGACATGCCGGCCGGCCCTGGCACGAAGCCCGATACGTCCACGCTTCCCATCCACGACAGCCGCCTTGCCACAGGGCTGGGCATGCTCGCCGCGGATTCCGAGTCCGATGCGCTCTCGCGCCATGACGACAGCGAACGCCGCGTGGCCCAGCACGCGCAGATGCCGCGCGACACAATGGCGTTCCCCGCGTTCGATTTCGCCCGCGAGTACGCGATCCCCGTGGACCTCATGCCCGAGGAGCTTGGCGTGCCCGACCCCGAGGACGACCCCAACGACCCTGAGGACACGGACGATGATGCCTCCGATGGCGATGCGAGCGGCGATGCCGTGGTGACCGCCGTCCTGGGCGAAGCGCCCAGCGCCGCGTCTGCAGCGAAAGGCTGCGCTCGCGCGGGTCAGGCCACGGCGGGCACCATGACCGGCATGCCTCAATCGAGCGATCCCACCGCTGCTGGCCGCGGTTTCGGAGCGGCTGCGGACGGCGACGGGCATGGCGATGGCGTGTCGATGCTGTCGGCGCGCATCCAGAACGTGACGCGAGCCGTCAAAGCCGCGCAGGTCGCCGAGTCCTTCCGCGAACCCGCACAGGACGGTGATGACAACGCACAGCTGGTGCTCGCCGACATGCTCTCGCTCGGCGTGGGCGTGATGCAGGACGAGAAAAGCGCTCTCGCCTGGTATCGTAAGGCCGCCGACCAGCACAACACCGCCGCGCAGAACGCACTGGGCATCATGGTGTTCCAAGGCGAGGGCGGCGTCGAGCCGGACGCCCGCCAGGCGGCGATCCTGTTCCACAGCGCCGCCGAATCCGGCGACGCCTGCGCCCAGGCGAACCTGGGCCTGCTCTACGACGCCGGCGAGGGCGTGCGAAGGGATGCGAAGAAGGCTGCGCATTGGTTCGCCAAGGCCGCGCAGTCGGGCATCGCCGTCGCGGAGCTCGGCATCGGCACGTTGCTGTTCAACGGCAACGCCGGCGAACAGGACCTCGACATGGCCGCCGATTATTTCACCCGCGCCGCCAAGCGCGGCAACGCGATCGCCCAGTTCAAGATCGGCATCATGCTGTACACGGGCATCGGCCGCGACCACGACTACAAGGCGGCCGTCAAGTGGTTCCGCCAGTCCGCGCAGCAAGGCCTGCCCCACGGCGAGACCGCCCTCGGGCGCGCCTACTACGAAGGCAAGGGCGTCAAGCGGGACTTCCGCAAGGCCGGCTACTGGTTCTGGGAGGCGGCGCAGCAAGGCTTCGCCATCGCGCAGGGCGCGCTGGGCGACATCTACCGGCTGGGCTATGGCGTGCCCAAGAACCCGTCGCAGGCGGCGGTGTGGTATTCCAAGGCGGCGGAGCAGGGCGACACGGACGCGCAGTTCAACCTTGCCGTGCTCTACGAGCGGGGCAACGGCGTGCCGCAGGATTATGGCCAGGCGGTGGACCTCTACCAGGAGGCGGCGGCGCACGGCGACGGGCGCGCGCAGACGAACCTGGGCATGATGTACGCGTTCGGCGACGGCGTGGACCGCGACTACGGCATGGCGTTCGATTGGTTCGCCTCCGCCGCCGAGCTGGGCGATCCTAAGGCGCAGACGAACCTCGGCGTGTTGTACGAGCAGGGCATGGGCGTGGAACAAAACCTTGACCATGCCAAGGACCTGTACACCGAGGCCGCCAAACATGGCGACCGCACCGCCCAATGGCGGCTCGGCGCCATGTATGCCGACGGGCGCGGCGTGCCCCAGGATTACGAGAAGGGCGCCGACCTGCTCGCCAAGGCATCGTCATCCGGCGAAGTGCACGCGATGATGCGCCTCGCCGACCTGTACGACGACGGCCTGGGCGTGCCGCAGGACGCCCAGATGGCGAACGTGCTGCGCGAAGCCGCCGTGTACCAAAGCACCAAGGAGATGGCGCGCCACGGCAAATGACTGGCACGCGTGCAATAGTGCAAGGAAGCTCAAAGAAGCGCAATGAGGAAGGCCTCAGGGAATCATCCCTGAGGCCTTCCTCATTCTCGTCCCGTTCCGCCCGGCAGCTCACGCCACGTAGGCGATGGGCGTCGCCAGGTCCGTGCCGGAGCCATCACGCCGCATGTCCACGGCGGGCAGGTCCACGGGGGAGCCGGCGGCCGACGAGGCGATGAGCGGCCACGCGCCCACATGGGCGAGCAGCACCGCGTTCTGGCCCTTGAGGAAACGCTGCGAGCGCACGCCACCGGTGCTCCGGCCCTTCGTGGGGTACTGGTCGAGCGGCGTGATCTTCGCCGCGCCCGGGTCCACGCCGGGCAGGGCGTCGCTGTCTCCGGCGACGGTGAGCACCACGGTGCCCGACCCGCTGGCAAGGCCGTCGTCGTTCGTCTCGTACGACCACGCCACGGCATCGGCGGGCACCACGGCGAACGCCACCACATGGGCGCCGTCCGCCAGGCGGATGCCGTTCATGCCGCCCGCCGTGCGGCCCTGCGGACGCACCGCCGAGGCATCGAAGGTGAGCAGGCTCGAATCCGACGAGACGAACACGAGCCGCGCGTCATCGGGTGCGTCGGCGGCGTACATCACCTCGTCGCCGTCCTTGAGGTCGATGATGGGCCACGAGTCCATCGTCGTGGGCGCTTCGCGGTTCCACCGCTTGACCACGCCATTGCGCGTGCCGATGGCAAGCGGTGGCAGTGCGGCGGCATCGTCAGCCGCATCATTAGCCGCAGCGGGGGAGGAGCCGCCGTCGTCCGCCGGCGCGGGCGCCAATGCCACGACGCACACCGCGTGCTCGCCGTCCACCGGATCGGTGCTCTGCGTGGCTCCCAGCAGGTCATCGGCCTTCACGCCGCCCTGCACGCTCACCGCACCATCGTCCGTCGGCATCGCGAGCGCCGGCAGGTCGGCGGCATGCGCGACCACGAGGCGACCCGCCGACGTGACGATGCCGAACGTCGACAGCGTCGTCGTGCGGATCGCCGAACCGATCGTGTCACCTGGCATGCGCGGCGTGGAGCCGGTGCGTGCGCGCAGCGCGTGCCATGCCTGCATCGGGGCACGCGCCACCAGGCCGTCGCAGCCCATGAGCACGACGCACGGGGCGTCGTCCAATTGGGCGGAGCCCTGCGCGTCGGCGCGCGTCACCGTGGCGGACGCGCTCGCAGCGACGCGGGAGAGCGCGGCGAGCGCCGTGCCGCCGGCCTGCGCCTGCACGGCGGCGGCCTTCGACACCACGGGCTTCATCGAGCCATCCTCCGCCATGTCGAGCAGCACGGTGCGGCGCGGCGAGCCATACCGGGCGGCCACCTCGTCCATCTCCTGCTCCACCACGGCGTCGCGCCGGGCGGTGGAGCCCAGGATCTCGTTGAGCTCGTCGATGCGCCGGCGCAGGTCATCGCGCTCCGCCTCGAGCTCGATGCGGCTCATCTTCGTAAGGCGGCGGAGCCTCAAGTCGAGGATGTACTGCGCCTGCGTGTCGTCGAGGTCGAAGGTCTCGATGAGCCTGCGCCGCGCCTGCTCGGCGTCGTCGGACGTGCGGATGACGGCGATGACCTGGTCGATGTCGACAAGGGCGAGCAACAGGCCGTCCACCAGGTGCAGGCGCTCCTGGGCCTTGCGCAGCCGGCACTTGCTGCGCCGCGTGATGACGTCGCGCCGATGCTCCACCCACACCTCGAGCAGTTCCTTCAACCCCATCGTGTGCGGGCGGCCGTTCACCAGCGCCACGTTGTTTATGGCGAAGGAATCCTCGAGCGGCGTGTGGCGGAACAGTTGCGCAAGCACCGCCTGCGGGTCGAACCCGGTCTTGATCTCGATGACCAGGCGCGTTCCGTTGTGCCGGTCCGTCAGGTCGATGGCGCTGGAGATGCCATCGAGCTTCTTGTTCTTCACGCCGTCCGAGATCTTCTCGAGCACCTTCTCCGGCCCCACCATGAACGGCAGCTCGGTGACCACGATCGCCTTCTTGCGCGCCGTCACGTTCTCCACGTGGGTGCGGGCGCGGGTGATGAACATGCCGCGGCCGGATTCGTAGGCCTGGCGGATTCCGTCGCGGCCCATGATGATGCCGCCGCCGGGCAGGTCCGGCCCCGGCACGTATTCCATGAGCTCGTCCACCGTCGCGTCCGGATGGTGCATGAGATACTTGGCGGCGCCGATCACCTCGCCGAGGTTGTGGGTGGGCATGTTCGTCGCCATGCCCACGGCGATGCCGGACGCGCCGTTGACCAACAGGTTGGGCAGGGCGGAGGGCAGCACCGTGGGCTCCTGCAGCTTGTTGTCGTAGTTGGGCGTGAAGTCCACCGTGTCTTCGTCGATGGACGCGTTCATCGCCAGCGCCGCGGGGCCCAGCCTGGCCTCGGTGTAACGCGAGGCGGCGGGGCCGTCGTCGAGGGAGCCGAAGTTGCCATGGCCGTCCACGAGCGGCAGGCGCATCGCGAACGGCTGCGCCAGGCGCACCATCGCCTCGTAGATGGCGGAGTCGCCATGCGGGTGCAGCTTGCCCATGACCTCGCCCACCACGCGGGCGGACTTCATGTACGGTCGGTCGGGCGTGAGGTTCATCTGGCCCATCTGGTAGATGATGCGCCGCTGCACCGGCTTCATGCCGTCGCGGGCGTCCGGCAGGGCGCGCGCATAGATCACCGAGTACGCGTATTCGAGGAACGACGTGCTCATCTCGTCGCTCAACGGGGTGTCGATGATGTGCTCCTCGACCTCGCGAGGATCGTACGACGATGCTTTCTTGGTGCGCTGTGCCATGCTGCTCCTTAGGGTTCCAAGGCAAAAAACTACCACATCCGCCCGCCGCGCCCGCCCGTTTCAGCGCACGGCGAGGCGGCGCCGCGGTGTGCGGCGGCTGCTGGTTGACGCTTCGGAAGCCTTCGCGTGAGCCCGTGATATGTGGCTGATGGGCAGGCGCGGTGCTTCAATGGGGAGTCATGGACAGCCAGATCGACAGCGAGAACGAGGGACTTTACCAATTGCGGCCCGTCGCCCGGTATGACGACGCAAACCGCACGGACGGCGACAATGCCGTTAGCGACGCCGCACAGGGCCGCACGAGCAACGGTGCGAACAATCACGCGAACAGTGGCGCAAACGGCGACGTAGACAGCAGCGCGGGCGGCACGGCGGCCGCATCCGCCGCCCGTCTCACGCGCGGGGTGGGCGCCCGCCACCTGGGCTGCGTGCTGCCCGCCGTCACCGCCGCCCTCGGCTGCCCCGTGCCCACCGCGATCCACGCCGATCCCGACCGTCTGCGCCGCGAGCTGGGGCTGCCCCAGGCCCGCGCCGCCATCGTCGTGCTCGTGGACGGACTGGGCTACTGGAACCTCACGCTGCGCAAAGGGCACGCGCCCTACCTGCGCCACCTGCTGGGCGACTCCACCGGCAGCGCGCCGATCAGCACATGCTTCCCCGCCACCACGGTCGCCGCGATGGGCACCTTCGGCACCGGCACCTGCCCAGGCTTGACGGGCATGACCGGCTACTCGCAGCTCAACCCCAGCAATGGCAAGATCTGCCAGCTCATCGCATTCCGCGACGCCATCGCGCCGGCGCAATTGCAGACGCAGCCCACGATCTTCTCGGCGCTCGCCGGCGAGGGCGTGCGCGTCACCTCGATTGGCCTGCCCAAGTTCGCCACCTCCGCGCTCACCGAGGCGGCGTTCCATGGCGCCGACTACCACGGGCTGCGCCACATGGACGAACGCGCCGAGGCCGCCGCCGACGCCTGCCGCGAGCCGGGGCTCACCTACCTGTATTTCAACGAGTGCGACAAGGCCGGCCACAACTGCGGCTGGGAGTCCGACACGTGGATCGCGGCGTTCGAGAAAATCGACGGATGCCTGGGGTTGCTGCGCCGCTCGGTGCCGCGCGGCACGCTCATCGTGGTCGTCGCCGACCACGGCATGGTGCAGACCGACCCCGACCAGCGCATCGACATCGCCGCCGTGCCCGAGCTCAGCCGCGGCGTGCGGCTCGTGGGCGGCGAGCCCCGCGCCCCGATGCTCTACGTGGAGCCGGGCACCGACCCCCGGGATGTCGCCGACCGGTGGCGCGACTACCTGGGCGACCGCGCGTGGGTGGGCACGCGGCGCGAGGCGATCGACGCGGGCTTCTACGGCATCGTGCGCCCGGACGTGGAGCCGATGATCGGCGACGTGGTGGCGGCGGCGAACGGCCGCGTGACGCTCGTGGACTCCCGTTGCCAGGCCGACAAGGCGACGCGCCTGCCCAGCGTGCACGGGTCCGCCACCATCATGGAATCCGACATCCCGTTCCTCGTCGACCTCGTGGAGTGACAGTGACCTTTCTACGAAAGTTCATCCAGCACGGATGACAGGCATCTGATACATGGAGGGACCGGCGACATTCCATCGCCGGCCCCTCCATGCCGTTGCAAGACCGTTCAGCGATGTGCAACGCAGCGGTTCGTAACGCTCATCGGTGACGCTTGTACCGGTCATTCCCCGAAGATGATGTCATCCCACTTGCGAAACACCGGGCGCGATTTCTTCTGAGGCTGCTCCGCCGGCGCGGCGTGCGCAGGCTGGGCCGGTTGCGTCGGTGCTGCCTGCATAGCCTGGTTGCTGCGCGCCTGCACTTCGGCGGCGACGCTCTCGGCGGGGATGCGTTCGGTCTGCGCGTCGTCATCGGAACGCGCGGAGGAAGTGGCAGCGGAATTCCCGGCTGTGGAACCTGCTCCGCCCTGCTGTGCGTCATCGGTGGTGGGGAACTCCTGGGCGGCGTCGGGGGCGGAATCCGCCGCGGCGACCCTGCCGCCACGGCGCAGGGCTGATTGGGCTGCCTGCGCCTCCTGAGCGGACGGGAGAGACTGGCCGCTCGTGGAAGCCGCCTGGGCATCGCCGTGGTGCGACGCGGTGCCATCGGCGCCTTGTACAGCCACCTGCCGTGCGGCATTGTTCGCGCCGGCAGCGCCATCGGCGCCATTTGCATCGACTGCACCGGTCATGCCGGCCGCATCAGCGGCGCTAGCGGTGGTGAGGCCGAACAGCCGCTTGGAGACCTGGTCGAGGCATGTGATGGTGCCGTGGAGCGTGTCGAACGACCATTCGGCGGTGTATGTGCGGCCCGACTGGGGGAAGCTCGCGCTGATGCGCCACGGGTCGCGCCCATGCCGTGTGGCGTCCCACGTCACGTCGGTGAAGCGCACGCCGGACTGCAGCAGCTGCGACTGCAACGCGGACTCCACCGTCTCGTGGGCGATCTGCGATCCGGGCATGTGGGAGTGGCGGAACTGGTCGATCTGGTAGCGCTTCTCGATTTCCACCGGCTTGGCGAAACGGCGCACGAGCGGCTCGCCGATGTTGTACTCCTTCGCCACCTCCTGCGGGTCCTCGCCGGCGCGCAGCAGCGTCTGGATCGTCGAGATCGGCAGCGCTTTCTCCGAATGGGGCGACGGCGTGCCCTTGAGCTCCGCGATGATCTGCTTCGACTCGATGATGCCGCGTTCGAGTTCATCAGTGACCTCGACGCAGATGAGACGCCCGTCGTCGACGCGGAATTCGAGGAGCCCTTCCTCGTCCGTGCGGACGAAACTTGCACGCTGCAGCGAATCTTCGGCCATGCCTTTGCACCAACTTTCCGTGAAATTCTTCTCTCATATTAAACGGTGCGCGGCGTTTTTTTGCCATTTGCCGCCGATTCGCGAAAGATTCTCAGACAATCGGGGAGCAAAAGGCGATATGTTGCGTGTGCATGTCCGCAAATCGTGTATTCTATGCCGCGTATACGTGATACCTACCACACATCGAAAGGACCTGGCATGGCTCAGGATTACGATGCCCCCCGTAACAAGGACGACGATGAGGAAGCCGTCGAGGCGCTGAGCGGCGACAGCCAGAATCAGGCGACGGAAATGGACGATGACGAGACCGCCATCGCCGAAAGCTACGAGCTTCCCGGGGAGGATCTGAGCAACGAGGACACGTCCGTGACGGTCGTGCCCATGCAGGGCGACGAGTTCGTCTGCTCCGAATGCTTCCTCGTCAAGCACCGCACCCAGCTTGCCTACACCACGCCCGACGGGCAGATGGTGTGCAAGGAGTGCGCCGCCTGATGTACGACGACACCTACTGCGAGCCGGAGAACGTGGAGGTCCTCGTCAAGGACCTCTTCGCCGGGTCGAGCGTGCAAGGCGAGACAGCCGCTGAGGCTGCGGCAGGCGAGGCGCCGGTGCAGCCCAGCGCCAACGCGCGTCTCGCCTACGCCCACGCGGGCGACGCCGGCGTGGACCTGCGCGCCGCCGAGGACTTCACGCTTGCACCGTTCGAACGCCGCCTCGTGCCCACCGGCATCGCCATCGCGCTGCCCGCCGGCTACGTGGCGCTCGTGCACCCGCGCTCCGGCCTCGCCGCCAAGCAGGGCATCACGGTGCTCAACGCACCGGGCACCATCGACGCGGGCTACCGTGGCGAGATCAAGGTGCCGCTCATCAACCTCGACCCCGGGCACACCGCCGTGTTCCACAAGGGCGACCGCATCGCCCAGATGGTCATCCAGCGCTACGTGGAGGTGCGCTTCGTGCCCGCCGTCACGCTGCCCGGTTCCGACAGGGCGGAGAGGGGCTTCGGCTCGACGGGCCTGTGACCCGGCACGCGGGCGCGGATCCGTTACGAACAGGGGACAGGGATGAGGCGCCGGGGAGTGCGTTCGCGCAACCTGGCATGGCTATGATGGAGTGCAAACGGCGGGGTGGTGCCCCGCCGTGGCGTTTCGATCACCGGAAGGGACATCGGCATGGACGACGAGAAGGACACCGAGGCACAGGCGCGCGCAGCGGCGCAGGTCGGCGCGGAACGCTCCGGCGATGTGACGGACGCTGCCGCGAAAGACGCCACCGCGACGCGCAGGACCCCTGACACGATGGCGCCGCAAGGCCGCAGCGCGCAAAGCGACCCGGGCAAGAGCATCGCCGCCAACAAGCTTGGCTGCGAGATCAGCTCCGATCCCACCGACCCGCTGCTTCCCATTTGGCAGATGTGCCGCGAGCATCATCCCAACGTCGACCTTTCGATTCTGCGACGCGCTTACGAACGCGCCGTCAAGCAGCACAGCTCGCAACGGCGCAAGTCCGGCGAACCCTACATCATTCACCCGCTCGCCGTCGCCCAGACGCTCGCCGACCTGGGCATGAGCCCCACCGTCGTCGCCGCCGGCCTGCTCCACGACACCGTGGAAGACACCGACTACACGCTCGACCAGTGCCGTGAGGAGTTCGGCGACACCGTCGCCGGCCTCGTCGACGGCGTCACCAAGCTCACGAAGATGGACGTGGGGGAGTCCGCCCAGGCCGAGACGATCCGCAAGATGGTGGTGGCGATGAGCCGCGACGTGCGCGTGCTCGTCGTCAAGCTCGCCGACCGCGTGCACAACGCCCGCACCTGGCGCTACGTGAAGACCTCGAGCGCTCAGCGCAAGGCGCGCGAGACGCTTGACGTGTACGCGCCGCTGGCGAACCGCCTGGGCATGAACGCCATCAAGACCGAGCTCGAGGAGCTGAGCTTCAAGACGCTCGAGCCGAAGATCTACAACGAGATCGTGCTGCTCGTCAAGCATCGCGCCGGCCAGCGCGAGGTGTACCTCAAGCAGGTCATCGACGAGATCGGCGAGGACCTCAAGGACCAGGGCATCGACGCCTACGTCACGGGCAGGCCGAAGGACTACTACAGCATCTACCAGAAGATGGTGGTGCGCGGCATCGAGTTCGAGAACATCTACGACCTCATGGGCGTGCGCATCATCGTCGACACGATCCGCGACTGCTACGCGGCGCTCGGCGCCGTGCACGCGCGGTGGAGCCCGGTGCCAGGGCGGTTCAAGGACTACATCGCCATGCCCAAGCTCAACATGTACCAGTCGCTCCACACCACGGTGGTGGGCCCCGGCGGCAAGCCCGTCGAGATCCAGATCCGCACGTGGGAGATGCACCGGCGCAGCGAGTTCGGCATCGCCGCCCACTGGAAGTACAAGGAGAACGGCCAGGCGGGCCGTGCGCTGAGCAAGCCGGACGATTCCGACCGACAGCGCGAGAAGGAGCTGCAGTCCGCCGACTCCGCGTCCCGCGAGGAGCTGAGCGAGGCCGACAACCTCAAGTGGATCCAGCAGCTCGCCGACTGGACGAGCGAGACGCCCGACTCCGACGAGTTCCTCGGCACCCTCAAGGAGGACCTGGGCTCCGCGCAGGTGTATGTGTTCACGCCCAAGGGCAAGATCATCCCGCTGCCGGCGCATGCCACGCCCGTGGACTTCGCCTACGCCGTGCACACCGAGGTGGGCCACCACACGATGGGCGCGCGCGTCAATGGCAAGCTCGTGCCGCTCGACACGGAGCTGCAGAACGGCGACACCGTCGAGGTGCTCACCTCCAAGGCGGAGAACGCCGGCCCCTCGCACGACTGGCTGAGCTTCGTCAAGAGCCCCAAGGCGCGCAACAAGATCCGCCAGTGGTTCACCAAGGAGCGCCGCACCGAGATGATCGACGCGGGCCGCGAGGATCTCACGCACGCGATGCGCAAGCGCAGCATGCCGGTGAACATCCTCATGGCGCCCGCCTCCGTGGCGCGCGTCGCCGACGAACTGGGCTTCCCCGACCCCGACACGATGCTCGCCAACATCGGCGAAGGCGCCATCTCGGCGCAGAACGTCATCGCCCACATGGTCAAGGATTCCTCGTCCGAGGAGGCCGTCAAGGAAGTCGAGCACAACGTGCTGCCCTCCGTGCCGCGCCACCATTCCCACAAGGACGACGTGGGCGTCTCCGTCAAGGGCGTCGAGGGCGTGTGGGTCAAGCTCGC